>NZ_JBHYXZ010000039.1:0-60575 GCF_042752395.1 Actinosynnema sp. NPDC059335
CACGCTTTTCCCCGCTGGGCCTGCCGGCTTTGGCCTGCCCCTGGTACCCGTAAGGGCCCCATGTCACATCGAGCCGAACCGCACCGACTCGCCCTCACGGCGTCGGCTCCACCAACGGCACCGTGATCGACGGATTGGAAGCGGTGATCGGTGGCACCGGGTTCCACTCGTCCTGCTCGGGCCCCGGCCTGCACCCGGAGCCCGAGCAGAAGACGAACAGCGCGGAGAGCCCGCACATCGACAAGGTCTTGACCTTGCTCACGCCGGGCGGGCTACACCCGCCCCACCGCTAATCGCAGGTGTACGGGGTCACCTGGGCGCACGCCGCGGAGATCGGCGTGTAGGCCATGTCGCCCGCGTTGCTCTCGCCGGAGATGATGCCGACCACCCGCGCGCCCGTCCCGGTGGAGTCCAGGATGACCGGGCCGCCGCTGTCGCCGTTGTCGCTGAGGTCCGCGCCGTTCAGCGGTCGGACCTTGGTGAGGCCGCAGACGTTGATGTTCGCGTCCGAGTAGAAGATGCAGACGTTGGTCGCGGACACCTCGCCGGTGCACTGCGTGCCGCTGACCGAACCGTTCCCGCACACCCGCAGGCCGAGGTAGTTGGACGTGTCCTTGGTCTGGTACAGGTCCGTCGGGAAGGTGACGCTGCCGTGCCACTGGCGGTTGGTGTACCGGTTGGTGCGCAACGACTCCGCGTCGATCCGCCCGTTGCCCCACTGGACGGACTCCACCGTGCCGGCCTGGCCGGTGACGTACACCGTGTTGGTGCCGCCGTCGAAGTAGCCCTGGTAGATCACCTCGCCGACCCGGTAGCAGTGCCCGGCCGTGTACACGTGGGTCTGCGGGTAGTTGACCGCCGCGGTGCTGCACTGGGAGATGCTGTTGCCCGCCACGCGGATGATCCGGTTGCCCGTGTAGTAGGGGAACCCGTCCTGCACGCGGTTGGCCGCGTCCGCCGCCGCCACGCCGGCCGACGGTCCCGCCTTCGGGTCGGGCAGCCGCACCACCCGGGGCGGCGTGGACGTGGTCTCCTTCTTCTCGAGCGTGCGGTAGGTCGTGTCGTCGCGGACGACCTCGACCGCGTCACCGGCCTCGCGGCGCAGGCTCGCGGCCAGTTCGGCGGTGTTCTCGCGGGCGTGCACGACGACCTTGCCCTGCCGCTGGTCGACGTACCAGCTGCTGACGGTGGCCCGGCGGGCGGCGTCCGGGGCCTGGAGGACGGCGTCGACCTTGGCCAGGGCGTCCTGGAGCGCGGTCAACGACCGGGGTCGTGACTCGAACTCCAGCCGGATGCCCGCGTCGGGCGATCTGCGGGACCGGGCCACGCCGGTCACCCGGTCGCGCGCCTTCGCCGGGTCGGCCCCGTCGGCGACCGCGACGACGAAGCGCTTCGCGTCGTGGTCGTACCAGGAACCGGCGAACTCCGCGCCGTTCCGGTGGACCACCGTGCTCAGGGAATTCAGGTCTTGCTCGTCGACGTACAACCCGGCCGCGGTGTCGTCGGCTCCGGCCGGGAGCGCGCCGACCGTCGTGACCGTTAACAGGGTGGCCGCGATGGCGGCGAATCGGGAACGCAATGCCATGCTTGCTCCTGGGCTGCTTGGCGTGATGTCGAGCAGTGGAAGGGCAGGCGGCACCGACCGGGCGCGTCGAGTCACGCGCCGGTGTGCGGAATGGAGATTGCCGAGCCCCCCGCGGTCGCCGGAAACCGTTGTCCGGCCGGCGACCGGGACCGGACACTACTACCGGCCGCGGCGAGGGCTCAAGGGTTCGGGAACGGCTCGGTCCCGCCGGCGGGACGGAGCCGTCGTGCGGCGCGACCGGGGGGCGGTCAGGCCCTGATTTCGTTGAGGTAGTTGTAAATCGTGTACCGGGTCACGCCGAGCACGCCCGCCAGGTAGTCGACGGAATCGCGGATGAGGAACAGGCCGGCCTCGTCCAGCACCCGCACCACCTCCGACTTGTGCGACTTCTTCATCAGCTCCACGGGCACGCCGACGGCGGTGACGGCGCGTTCGACCAGGAGCCGCTGGAGGGTGTCCACGTCACCGGGGAACGTTTCGACCGCCGACACCGCGCCGCCCGGTCGCCGGTTCGGGCCGGGGTCGCTGTTCACGCACAGGCAGCCGACCGCGACGCCCTCCGCGTCCCGCAGGAACACGGTGGACGAGTGGATCACCCGGCCGTCCGGCGCGTAGGTCTCGTAGCCCGCCAGGTCCTGCGTGGTGCCCCGGCGCACCAGGCCGAGCAGCAGGTCGGTCATCGGGCCGCCGACCTCGCGGCCGGTGAGGTCGCCCGCGATGGCGATGATCGAGTTCGGCAGCGCCGCCAGGTCGTGCAGGACGACCTCGGTGCCCGGCCCCAGCACCCCGGCGAGGCTGTTCACCGTCGGGACCAGGGCGGCGAGCACGTCCGGGGTCACCGCACCCGCCGGCGCGCCCACCGCGGCGCCGGCGGGCTTGCGCAGCTCCCGCAACGCGGCGGCGAACCGGGCGGTGGTCTCCGGCGTGGTGGAGGCGTGCGGCGACAGGCGGACGTGCTCCGGCCGCACGGTGGCCGTCACGCCCGCGTCCGCCAGCGCCGCCCCGATCACCGACGGCGGGTGGTCGGGCAGGGTGAACGCCAGGATGCCCGCCCGGCGCTCCACCGCGGAGACGATCCCGCCGCCGGCCGACCGCACCACCTCGGCCAGTTCGTCGACCCGGTCCACGACCCTGGCCTGGATCGCCTCCACGCCGGCCAGCTCGACCAGCTCCAACGCCGCCGCCAACGCCCCCGCCGCCACCGGGCTCAGGTTCGTGATCGACCACCCCGCCGCCCCCTCCCCCACCGGGTGAACGGCGTTGTCGAACAACCCGGGGTCCTGCGCCCCCGTCCACCCCGACAGCACCGGCTCCAGCCTCTCCAGCGCCCGGTCGGACAACACCAGGAACCCGGTCGACCACCCCGCCCGCAGCCACTTCTGCCCGCCGACCACCAGCACGTCGGCGACCTCCCACGGCTCGTCCACGACCCCGAAGCCCTGGATGCCGTCCACGACCAGCAACCGGTCGCCGACCACCTCGCGCAGCGCCGCCAGGTCGGCCCGGTACCCGGTGCGGAAGTCCACCGCGCTCACCGACAGCGCCGCGGTCGCCGGCGTCACCGCCTCCCGCACCACGTCCGCCGTCACCGGGCCGGCGGGCAGCCACGACACGTCCACCGACGGCGACCGGGCCCACGGGTAGGTGTTCGCCGGGAACTCCCCCGCCGACACCAGCACCTCGCCGGTCACGCCCAGCGCCGCCTGGAACAGCCCGGTGCTCGTGTTCGGCAGCAGCGCCACGTGGTCGGTGTCGCCCCGGCACAGCCGGGCCACCGCCGCCTTCGCCCGCAGCTCCTGCCGCATGAGGTCGTCCACGGTGGACGGACCGGCCGACGCGGACGCCTCCGCCAGCCGCGTGGAGGCGTCGACCACCGCGAACGACGGCGGCCCGAACCGGGCGAAGTCCAGGTACCCCTCCGGCTCGCGGAACTGGACCAGGTAGGACGACGGGATGCGCGTGACCACCTACCGCACCTTCCACCGCGTGACCACCTACCGCACCTCCCACTGCGTCCGCTAGAGCACCTTCGCGAGGAACTGCCGCGTGCGGTGCTGCCGCGGATTGTCCAGCACCTGCTCCGGCGGTCCGGACTCGACCACCGCTCCGTCCACCATGAACACCACCGAGTCGGCCACCTGCCGGGCGAACCCGACCTCGTGCGTGACCACGACCATGGTCATCCCGTCGCGGGCGAGGTCGGCCATCACGTCCAGCACCTCGCCGACCAGCTCCGGGTCCAGCGCCGAGGTCGGCTCGTCGAACAGCATCAGCTTCGGCCGCATCGCGAGCGCCCGCGCGATCGCCACCCGCTGCTGCTGGCCGCCCGACAGCTGGTGCGGGTAGGCGTCGGCCCGGTCCGCGAGCCCCACCCGGTCGAGCAGCGCCCGCGCCTCGGCCAGGGCCGTCGCCCGGGGCGTGCGCAGCACGTGCACGGGTCCCTCGGCGACGTTCTGCACCGCGGTCCGGTGCGGGAACAGGTTGAACCGCTGGAACACCATCCCGATGCCCCGCCGCTGCCGCGCCACCTCCCGTTCGCGCAGCTCGTGCAGCCTGCCGCCGCGCGCGGCGAACCCGACCGCCTGGCCGTCCACCCAGATCCGGCCGGCGTCGATCGTCTCCAGGTGGTTCACGCAGCGCAGGAACGTCGACTTGCCCGCGCCCGACGGCCCGAGCAGGCACACCACCTGCCCGGCGTCCACGGTGAGGTCCACCCCGCGCAGCACCTCGACCGCGCCGAACGACTTCCGCACGCCCACCGCCCGCAGCAGGCTCACCGCGCCACCCCCTTGCCGTAGTGGCGCTCCAGGAAGTGCTGGCCGACGCCCGCCAGGCTGACCACGACCAGGTACCAGGCCGCCGCGGCCAGCAGCGTCTCCATGATCTGGAGGTTGCGCGAGGCGATGTTGTTGGCCGCGTGGACCAGCTCCAGGAACCCGATCACCGACGCCATGGACGTGCCCTTCAGCAGGTTGACGAAGTCGTTGCCGGTCGGCGGGATGATCACGCGCATGGCCTGCGGCAGCACGACCCGGCGCAGGGTGGTCACGGGCGTCATGCCGATCGCCCTGGCCGCCTCGACCTGGCCGCGGTCCACGCTGTCGAGCCCGGCGCGCACGATCTCGGCCATGTACGCGCTCTCGTTGAGCCCCAGCCCGAGCAGCGCCGCGACGAACGCCGTGACCAGCACGTTCGTCTTCTCCTCGACCAGCCCGAACACGGAGATGTCCTCGAAGACCAGCGCCAGGTTGAACCACAGCAGGATCTGGAGCAGCACGGGCAGGCCGCGGAACAGCCACACGTACCCGGCGGCGAACCAGCGGGCGACCGGGTTGGCCGACCGGCGCAGCAGCGCGACCAGCACCCCGAGCACGATCGCGCCCGCCTGCGCGGCCACGGCCAGCACGACCGTGTTGACCAGGCCGCGCAGCACGATGTCGTGGGTGAAGAACCCGGGCACGGCGGCGTAGTCGATCTTCGCGCCGGCCAGGGCCCACCCCAGCGCGCCGAGCGCCGCGAGGATCGCCGCCCCGCCGACCCACCGCCCCCGGTGCCTCAGCGGGACGACGACCAGGTCGTCCCCGTCCTCACCGGCCATTGACGGTCGCCTTGGTCACCGCGCCCTGGCCGACGTCCCACGCGTCGAGGATCCGGCGGTAGGTGCCGTCGTCGATCAGGGCCTGCAACGCGTCCCGCAGGGCCGCGGTCAGCTCGGGGGTGTTCTTGTTGACGCCGATGCCGTACGGGCCGCCGTTGATCGGGGCCAGGTCCACGACCTCGAAGAACTCGCCGTCACCCGCCGTCCTCGCCACGTAGACGGCGGTGGGCAGGTCGTTCAGGATGGCGTCGACCCGGCCGGTGCGCAGCTGGTTCTGGTTCTGGGTGTCGCTATCGGTGGCCGTCACCCCGATGGGCTCGCCGGACAGGCACCGGAACCCCTTGGCGTAGCTCTCCTGGCTGGAGCCGAGGTTGACGGCGACGGTCTTGCCGCACAGGTCGTCCGGGCCCTTGATGCCCGCCGGGTTGCCCTTCCGCACCATGATCGTGATGCCGGAGGTGAAGTAGTCGACGAAGTCGATCGCCCGCTGCCGTTCCGGGGTGTCGTTCATCGCGGCCACGGTGACGTCGATCCGGCCCGCCTGGAGGCTCGTGATGAGCGAGCCGAACGCCATGTCGTGGTGCTCGACGGCCAGCCCGAGCTTGGCCGCGACCGCCTTGACCAGGTCGACCTCGGAGCCGACCGGGGTCTTGCCGTCGGCGGCGTAGAAGTTGTTCGGCGGGTTCTGGATGTTCGAGCCGACCTTGAGCACGCCCGATCGGGTGAGGGCGTCGGGGAGCCCGGCGGCCAGGGCGTCGTCCTTGGTGACGGATTGCACGATCGACGCGGTGGCCGGCAGGTCGTCGGCGGGGCCCGCGGGTGGGTCCTCGGCGGGCGCACCGCACGCCACCAGCGCCAACACGGACAGGGACAGGGCTGCGGCTCCGCGCACGACCCACCTCCAACCGTCGGGTGACCCGGAAACTACAACTGTTTGTTGAAGTCGTCCACGGTCAGTTGAAGGGAATTGTGGGCGGTTCGCGGTCGTTGCTCGGGGTACAAGGGGGCAACCCCATGTCCACAGCAAGGAGGACCTATGGCCACCGTGGAGCTGACCGCGGAGAACTTCGACGAGGTTGTCGGCGGCTCCGAGATGGTCCTGGTCGACTTCTGGGCGGGCTGGTGCGGGCCGTGCGTCCAGTTCGCCCCGACCTACGAGAAGGCCGCGGAGAAGCACACCGACATCGTGTTCGGCAAGGTCGACACCGAGGCGCAGCAGCAGCTCGCCGCGGCGTTCGAGATCCGGTCGATCCCGACCCTCATGATCGTGCGCGACGGCGTCGTGCTCTACGCGCAGCCGGGCGCGCTGCCGCCGGCCGCGCTGGAAGACCTCATCGACCAGGCGCGCAAGGTCGACATGGACGAGGTGCGCAAGCAGGTCGCCGAGCAGAAGGGCTGACCCGCGGTCCGGGGGTCCGCACACGGCCCCCGGTCGGCAGCGCCGATCGGCGCGGCCCTGGTCGTCGGCGCCGCCTTCAGCGCTGGTCGTCGGGGCCGATCGGCGCGGCCCCGGTCGCGCCGCTCGACCGGCCGTCAGTCCATCGCCGCCGTGTCGCGGGGCGGGGCCACCGGGTCCCGCCCCTCGGGCTGCCCGGCCTCCATCCGCCTGCCCCGCTCCAGCTCGGCGTCGAGTTCCGCGCCGAGCAGCAGGGCCAGGTTCGAGATCCACAGCCACACCAGGAAGACGATCACGCCGGCCAGCGAGCCGTAGGTCCGGTTGTAGGACCCGAAGTTCGCCACGTAGAACGCGAAGCCCAGCGACGCGGCCACCCAGACCACCACGGTCAGCAGGCCGCCGGGCGTGATCCACAGGAAGCTGGGCTGCCGCACGTTCGGCGACGCCCAGAACAGCAGGCCGATCGCCAGGCTGGCGAGCAGGAACAGCACCGGCCACTTGGCGATGTCCCAGACGGTGACGACCGTCGAGCCCAGGCCGAGCACGTCGCCCAGCCACGCGGCCACGCCGCCGGTCAGCGTGACGCCGAGCGCGGTCAGCGCGAGCAGCACCACGACGCCGATCGTCAGGCCCAGCCGCAGCGGGATGACCTTCCAGAACGGCCGGCCCTCCGCCACGTCGTAGATCGAGTTGGCCGCGCGCATGAACGCGCCCACGTACCCCGAGGCCGACCACAGCGCGGTCACCAGGCCGACGACCGCCAGCAGCCCGCTGGCCTGCGACTTCTGGAGGTTCTCGATCGCGCCGGCGATGGTGTCCTTGGCCTCGCCCGGTCCGAGCGCGTCGAGGCTGTCCACAATGGAGTTCGTGGCGTCCGGGCCGAGCATGCCCAGCAGCGCGGTGAGCAGCAGCAGGCCGGGGAACAGCGACAGCACCGCGTAGTAGGTGAGGGCCGCCGCCCAGTCGGTGAGGTTGTCGTCGCCGAACTCCTTGACGGTTCGCTTGAGAACCCCCCACCACGAGCGCTTCGGCAATTGGGTCGGTGCCTGCGGTGCGTGCGCCATGGGCGACGGGTTTCCCCCGAACACGGGGCGTACACCCGCGCGATTTCGGGTAGTCGGGTGGCGAGTGCACGAGAGGAGACGGCCATGAGTCACGTCGCCGCCACCCACGCGGCCGTCCGGGACACCGATCGAGTGACGGATCGGCCGACCGGTCGTGAACCGTCGACCGCGGAGCTGGTGAACCGGCTGTCCGAGCAGGTGACCCGGCTGGCCCGGGACGAGATGCGGTTGGCCGTGGCGGAGCTGCGCACGAAGGGCAAGCGCGTCGGCGCGGGCGCCGGGCTGCTCGGCGGCGCGGGCGTGCTGGCCTGGTTCGGGCTGATGACGGTGCTCGCCGGGGTGGTGCTGCTGCTGGCCACCGTCATGCCGGCGTGGCTCGCGGCGTTCGTCGTCGCGGCGGCCGTGTTCGTCGTGGCGGGCGTGCTGGCGCTGGTCGGCCGCAAGCAGCTCGAACGCGGCACCCCGCCCGTGCCCGAAGAGGCCATTGCTGGTGTCAAGAAGGACATCGCCACCGTGAGCGAGAGGGCACACCGATGAGCGGCAAGGACGTCCCGAAGGACCCGGACGAGCTGCGCGCCGATGTGGAGCAGACCCGGCGTGAGCTGGGCGACACCGTGGAAGCGCTGGTGCACAAGGCCGACGTTCCCGGACGGGTGAAGGACAAGGCGCACGAAGGAGTGGAACAGGTGAAGGAGACCGCGACGCGGGCCAACGCGGCGGTGGCCGCGGCGGCGGGCAAGACCACCGCGAAGGTCGGCGAGGCCGCGGACAAGGCGGGCGAGCGGGTCGGCAAGGCCGGCGCGGCGGCGGGCGCGGCCGTCGGCGAGAAGGCCACGGCGATCGGCGAGAAGGCGGGCGCGGCGGCGAGCCAGGTCGGCCAGAAGGCGACCGAGGTGGCCGGGCAGGTCGGCCAGAAGGCCGGCGAGGTGGCCGAGCAGGTGAGCGTCAAGGCGGGCGCCGTCGCCGAGCAGGTCACGGCCAAGGCCGGCGTGGTGGCCGAGCAGGTCGGCACGAAGGCCGCCCAGGCGGTCGAGCAGCTGCCGCCGCCCGTGCAGCAGAAGGTGGAGCAGGGCGTCCAGCAGGCCCGCAAGCACCCGGCGGCGGTCGCGGCCGGTGTCGTGGCGGCGGTGCTGGTGCTGTGGAAGCTCCTGCGGAGGGGCCGGTGAACGTGAACAAGCTCCTCTACCGCCCGCTCGGCATGCTGTTCGGCGTGCTCGGCGGTCTGGCCGCCAGCGCGTTGTTCGGGCAGGTGTGGAAGCTGATGACCGGCACCAAGGACGCGCCCACCCCGACCCAGAAGGACCGCAGCTGGGGCGAGGTGCTGCTGGCGGCGTCCATCCAGGGTGCGATCTTCGGCGTGGTGAAGGCGGCGATCGACCGGGGCGGCGCGGCGGGCTACGACAAGCTCACCGGCGAGTGGCCCGGCGACACGAACAAGTACCGCTGACCAGGTCCCCGGGGTCGGGATGGCCCGAACCGCCCGGCCCCGGTCTTCCCGTTCCCGGACCCCCGTGCCCTGCCCGTGCGGCGGGGTGCCGGGGTCCGGTGGTTCGGCGGTTCAGCGGTTCGGTGGTTCAGCGGTTCGGTGGTTCAGCGGTTCGGTGGTTCGGCGGTTCCGGGTGGTCGCGTCCCGGGTGGTCGTGTCCTAGGAGGGCGGCTCGTCCTCCTGCCCGCGCCGTTCGCCCTCGTCGAGGAACTGCTCCGCGTCCACGTCGAGGTCGGGCGGCTCCGGCGTGCCCGGCGAGTGCGGCGGGTCGGGGTTGATGTGCTGGTCCGGGTCGTTCGGATCGCCTTCGAGCGGGTGTTCGGTCATGCGCTCGAAGTACCCGCCACCCCGCCCGCCTGAACCGGCCCGCCGTCCGGGGTCAGAACCGGGGCGTGCGCTTCTCCAGGAACGCCGCCACGCCCTCCGCGTACTCCGCGCTGTGCACGGCTTCGTCGTAGAGCGCGCGCACGGCGTCGTCCTCGTCGTGCTGCCCGTCGGTGATGCGGTTGACGATGTGCTTCGCGCCGCGCACGCTGACCTGCGCGCGGGACGCGATGGTCTCCGAGAGCCGCTTGACCCGGGCCTCCAGCGCGTCCGCCGGGTGCACCTCGTTGACCAGGCCGATGCGCAGCGCGGTGGCGGCGTCGATGATCTCCCCGGTGAACAGGATCTGCTTGGCCCACGCCGGGCCGACCGCGTCGACCAGCTGCTTGGTGGACGTGAAGTTGTAGACGATGCCGAGCTTGGCCGGCGTGATGCCGAACCGGGCGTCCGCCGCCGCCACCCGCAGGTCGCAGGCCAGCGCGATCTCGCAGCCGCCGCCGATGCAGAAACCGGTGATCGCGGCGATGGTGGGCTTGCCGAGCGTGGCGATGGCGCGTTCGCCGTTGTGCACGGCCTCGCTGTACCGGGCCGCGCCGTCCGCGCCCTTGCGGAGCGTGGAGAACTCGCCGATGTCCGCGCCCGCCGAGAAGTGCTCGCCACCCCGGACGACCAGGACGCGCACGTCGTCGTCGCGCCGGACCTCGGCCAGCAGGCCGGGCAGGGCCGACCACATGTCGTAGCTCATGGCGTTGCGCTTGGCCGGGCGGTCGATGGTCAACGTCGCCACCGGGCCTGCGGTGTCGAGCCTCAGCGTCATCACCGGAGCCTAGAGCCTCCCGTGGGTCGAACCTCCAGCACCCGCGTGTCCTACGTCCAGAACGCGAGTGTCCTACGTTCGCGTCGCGTGTGTCCTACGTTCAGAACACCCGAATTCAACACTCAGAACAGGGCCGAGCGTCCTGAGCGTTGAATTCGGGGTGCCTGAGCGTACGACTCACGCGTTCTGAACGTAGGACACACGCGTTCTGGAGGTAGGACACGCGCGTTCTGGAGGTAGGACACGCGGGTGGGGTGGGTTAGCGGTAGGGGTTGCGGAGGTAGGTCAGGTTGAAGTCGCCGCGGTTGGCGAAGTAGACGGAGACGACGTAGGCCGGGTCGGTGGCGAGCAGGCCCCGCGGCACGTCGCTGCCGTCGTTGGCGTCGTCCCACCCCCACGAACTGTTCGCGGCGTTGTCCTTGCCGTTGTCACCCCGGAACGTGCCCCAGCCCGCGAACGTCGCGGAGCTGTTGCGCTGCGCCCACAAGCCGCCGGGCGCGAACGTGTCCACGAGCCGGTACCCCACCGAACGGTCGTTCCCGCCCGACGGCGCCTCCCCCGTCGCGCTCGGCACGTACACCACGCCGTCGCCGCCGGGGAACTCCGCCCCGTTCCACGCGTACAGCCCGTGCCCCTTGGCCTCCTGCCGCGTCGTCGGCCGGGTGCCCTGCAACCGCAGCACCCCGTCCACGCTCTCCCGGCCCGACGTGTACGTGCTCCCGGCCGGCACGTACGAGTAGAAGTCGCTGTGCGCCACCGTGATCACGGCCTCCAGCCGGCCGAACGCCGAACCGTCCTTCCGCACGGTCGCCAGCAACCCCTCCATGTCGTTCTCGTGGGTGAACTGCCCGAACGGGTCGGCGAAGTCCTCCCAGTCACGCGGGTGGTAGAAGCTGTAGACGATGAACCAGTGCGTCGACGTCTCCACCACGGAGTAGTACGCCGCACCGGTGAGCCGCGCGAGCGAGTCGTCCTGCGACTCCCAGTTGTTCGCCGTGTTCCACTCACCGTCGAAATCCACAGTGGACAGGTAATCCGCGTCGTAGTCGGACGAGTCGGTGTCCTGGTAGTGCACCGGCGCCCAGTGGAACGCCAGCTCGGCGTCGGTCGCCGCGTGGGCCGGGGTTGCCACGAACGCCGACAGGGACGCCGCCGCGACCAGCGCCGCGGCGAGCTTGCGGGCAGGGAACATGCTCCACCTCCGTCAGGGTTGCCCGTCGGAGCCAACGGGCCGCGCCGAACCCTGGGGTGAAGCGGTGGTCAACACAAGGGGTGGATCGGGCGAAAACCCCCTCGAACGCGGGGGAAGGCTTCGGGGAACCGCAGGGCGGACCGGGGAAGTCGAAGTGCCCCGGTCCGCCCCACGCGCGCCTCAAGCGTGCTCCGGCGGGCTGACCTGGGACTCCGGGATCGCCGAGTCCTCGGTGCCCCACTTCGCCAGGATCCGCTGGTAGGCGCCGTCCTCGATGAGGTCGTTCACCGCGGCCTGGAGCGCCGGCGCGAGCGGTGAGCCCTTGGGCAGCGCGAAGCCGACGTCCAGGCGCTTGAACTCGCCCAGGAACTTCAGGTTGGGCTGGTTCGCCGCCGCGTGCCGCAACCCGTTGATCGTGCTCATCACGACGTCGATGTGCCGCTGTTGCAACCCCAGGTAGGTCGAGGCGTTCTCGGAGAAGCTCAGCACCTCGTAGTCCGGCTTGCCGGCCTCGGCGCAGACGTGCTTCTCCCGCTCCAACGTCGCCTCGAACGTCGTGCCCGCGCCCGTGCCGACCTTCAGCCCGCACAACGCCACCAGGCCGTCCACCCGCGTGAGGCGGTCGTCGTCCGCGCGGACCGCGAACCCCTGGCCGTCGTTGATGTAGGTGACGAAGTCGATCGTCTTCTTCCGCGCCTCGGTCACGCCGAAGTTGCCGGTGCCGACGTCGTACTTCCCGGCCGCCAACGACGGCAGGATAGTCTCGAAGCTCGCCACCTCGCGCTCGATGCGGATCCCCAGCGTCCGCGCGACCGCCTCGGACACGTCGATGTCCAGCCCCAGCACCGTCTTGTTGTCCTCGGCGTAGTACGACGACGGCGGCTGCCCGCCCACCGACGACCCGAACCGCACCACGCCCGCCTCGCGCACGGCGGCCGGCAGCAGCGCGGCGATCGACTCGTCCTTCGTCACCGCGGACAGCACGTCCTCGGTCGGCTTCACGCCCGACGCGGGCGGGTCCACGGCGTCCGCGGGCAGGGAACACCCCGAGACCACGAGCGCGAGCACGGCGGTGAGCATCAACAGGCAACGTGCGCGCATGGGCTATCCCAGGTCCTTCTCGAACGGCAGGTAGGGGATGGTGAGCGGGTCGGCGGTCAGGTCGAACAACGGCGCGTACCCGGTCGCCAGGTACAGCGCCCGCGCCTCCGGCTGCCGCGGGCCGGTGGTCAGGTAGAGCCGCGAGTAGCCGAGGTCCACGGCGTCGCGCTCCAGCTCGGCCAGCACGCGCCGGGCCAGGCCGCGCCGCCGGTGCCGCGAGTCCGTCCAGATCCGCTTCAGCTCGGCGGTGCGGTCGTCGTGGCGCATGAACGCCCCGCCCGCCACCGCCACGTCACCCTCGAACAGCAGCACCAGGGTGCCGTGCGGCGGCGCGAAGACGTCCGGGTCGTACCGCGTCAGCTCCGCACGGGCGCCGTCGCCGTAACGGGTGACGTACTCGTGCGTCAGCTCCTCCTTCAGCGGCGCGGTGGCCGGATCCTCCCAGCGGACCCGGCGGGCGACGAGGGTCTCCGGTGCGGTCACGCGGTCAGCCGTCCACCGCGATCTCGCGCGGCTGCGGCACGGCCGCCGCGCGTTCCCGGTCGCGCTTGGCGACCTCCTCGCGCACGATCGGGATCACGTGCCGACCGAAGTCGATCGTGTCGTTGACCATGTCGTAGCCGCGCGCCGACAGGATGTCCACGCCCAGGTCGTAGTAGTCCAGCAACGCCTGCGCCACGGTCTCGGGCGTGCCGACGAGCGCGTTGGAGTTGCCCGCGCCGCCGGTCGCGGCGGCGGTCGGCGTCCACAGGGCGCGGTCGAAGCGCTCGCCGCGCTCGGCGATCTCCAGCAGCCGCTGCGAGCCGGTGTTCTCCGGGTTCTTCAGCGAGTGCCTGCGGGTCAACGGGTTCACGCCGCCGGTGCGCGACTTGATCGCGTCCACCGTCCGGTACGCCTTCTCCCAGGCCAGTTCCTCGGTCGCGCCGAGGATCGGGCGGAACGCCACCTGGATGCGCGGCACGTCCGTCCGGCCCGCATCACGCGCGGCTTGCTTCACCGACTCGATCTGCGCGGCCGTGTCCGCGAGGGGTTCTCCCCACAGGCAGAAAATGTCTGCCTCCGCACCACCTGCCCGGTACGCGGCGGGCGACGAGCCGCCGAACGACACGCGGGGCCGGGGCTGCTGCACCGGGAAGATGTCGCTGACGAAGTCGGCGAACCGGTAGTGCTTGCCCTCGTGGTCGAAAGGTTCCCTCGCAGTCCAGACCTTTTTAACGATGCGGATGTATTCCTCGGTGCGCGAGTAACGTTCGTCCTTCGTGAGGTAGTCGCCCTCGCGCTGCTGCTCGTGGTCGGTGCCGCCGGTGATGAAGTGCACCGTCAACCGGCCGTCGCTGATGTGGTCCAGCGTGGCGAAGGTCTTCGCGGCGAACGTGGGGTAGGACACGTTCGGCCGGTGCGCCAGGAGGATCTGGATGCGGTCCAGCTTCGTGGCCACGTAGGCGGCGGCCTGCGCGGGCTCGGGCGAGCCGGAGCCGTAGGCGAACAGGATCCGGTCCCAGCCGTGGTCCTCGTGCGCGCGGGCCAGCCGCAGCGTGTACTCCTTGTCGAACGACAGGCCGCTGCGCGGGTGCGTCTCGGAACCGTCGTTGGTGCCGCCGATCCCCAGGAACTCAACAGGCACGTCAGTACCTTCCGTCGGGTAGGGAAGAAGACGTCGACGCGCACACGACGTTGAGGGAGACGCGCGGGGTCGACGGTGAAGCGGGAACGCGGGCGCTCAGCCTCGACAGGAGGCCGACCACACCCGACCGAAGTCGATGTGGCCGCGGATGACCAGCCGCGTGGATTCCACGTTCCCAGTGGAGCAGCGGCGCAAGTCGCCGTCAACGGCGGTTCGACCGCCGTCCAAATACCGGAATGCCTTGACGGGCCTCGGCGACGCGCGCCTACGATCACCGGCGCGGCGTTGAGGGACGCGGCCGATTTGTCGTGATCCCTCCTGCTCTGGAGCAGCCGATGAGCGCGTCCACCGTCTCCTCGCCGCCGCGGTCCGCCGGGACCGCCCGCATCGTCCCGCTGCGCCGGCCCTGGCGCTGGACCTCCGCCGCGCTGGTGCTCGCCGCGGTCGGCGTCGTGCTGTGGTCCGCGGCGACCAACGAGAAGTTCCAGTGGGACGTGGTCGTCCGCTACTTCGCCACCGACGCGGTGCTGCGCGGGCTGTGGCTGACGTTGTGGCTGACCGCGGTGACCGTCGGGCTCGGCTTCCTCCTCGGCGGCGTGCTGGCGGTGATGCGGTTGTCCGGCAACCCGGTGCTGGTCGGGGTGAGCTGGGGCTACGTCTGGCTGTTCCGCTCGGTGCCGCTGCTGGTGCAACTGCTGTTCTGGTTCAACTTCGGCGCGTTGTACCCGGCGCTGTCGGGCTCCGCCCCGGTGATCGGCCCGATGACGTCGGTGATCCTCGGCCTGGTGCTGCACGAGGCGGCCTACGCCGCGGAGATCGTGCGCGGCGGCATCCTGTCGGTGGACGCCGGGCAAAGCGAGGCGGCGGCCGCGCTGGGCCTGGGGCGCGCCCGGGTGCTGCGCCGGATCGTGCTGCCGCAGGCGATGCGGTCGATCGTGCCGGCGGCGGGCAACATGCTCATCGGCACGTTGAAGGGCACGTCGATCGTGAGCGTGCTGGCCGTGCAGGACCTGCTGTACTCGGTCCAGCTCATCTACAACCGCAACTACCTGATCATTCCGTTGCTGCTGGTCGCCACGGTCTGGTACGTCATCGTCACGAGCCTGTTGAGCATCGGCCAGCACTACGTCGAGCGCTACTACGGGCGTGGCGCGCGATGAGCGTCGTCGTGCTGGTGGGCGCGGGGCCGCGCACGTCGGGCATCCTGGAACGCCTCGGCGCGAACGCGCCCGAGCTGTTCGACGGGCCGGTGGAGGTGCACCTGGTCGACCCGTTCGCGGCGGGCGCGGGACGGGTGTGGCGGCACGAGCAGTCGCCGCTGCTGCGGATGAACTCGATGGCCGAGGACGTCACGATGTTCACCGACGCGTCGGTGACGTGCGACGGCCCGATCCGGCCCGGTCCGTCGTTGGCGGAGTGGGCGCGGTCGTGCCTGTCGTCGGTGCCGCTGGAGCCGTCCGTGCGGGCCGAGCTGGAGGCGATGGAGCCGACGTCGTTCCCGAGCAGGCGGGTGCAGAGCGCGTACCTGAAGTGGTTCCACCAGGTCGCGGTGTCGTCGCTGCCGGAGGGCAGTTCCGTGACCTCGCACGCGACCAAGGTCGTGCGGATCACCGGGTCGGCGCAGGTGCGGCAGCGGGTGTGGCTCGCCGACCGGGCCGAGCCGCTGGTGGCCGACGTGGTGGTGCTCGTGCTGGGGCACCTGGACACCGTCGTGGAGCCCGAGCACCGGCGGCTGGCCGAGTACGCCGACGCGCACGGCCTCACGTACCTGCCGCCGGACTACACCGCGGACACGGACCTGTCCGCGGTGCCCGCGGGCGCGGACGTCGTGGTGCGCGGCCTGGGGCTGGCGTTCGTGGACCTCGCCGTGCTGCTGGGCGAGGGTCGCGGCGGGCGGTTCACCCGGGAGGATGGGACGCTGCGGTACGTGCCGTCCGGGCGTGAGCCGCGCCTGCACGTCGGCTCGCGCCGCGGCACGCTCTACCACTCCAAGACCGGTTACCGGCTCCAGGGCGCGCCACCGGAGCCGCCGCGGTTCTTCGTCGCCTCCGAGCTGCTGGCGCGTCCGGGCGAGATCGACTTCCGGCGCGACGCGTGGCCGCTGATGGCCAAGGACATCGCGTACGGGCACTACCGCGAGCTGTTCACCGGGCACCCGTCGCGCGTGCTGGCGTCGTGGGAGGAGTTCTCGGCGAGGTTCGCCGAGCTGGACTGGTACGACGACCGGATGCGCGCGCTGGAGCGCGAGACCGTGCCCGCAGTCGAGGACCGCATCGACTTCGAGCGGTTGGACCGGCCCATCGACGGCCTGGAGTTCTCCTCGGCCGAGGAGTTCCAGGAGTTCCTGCGGGCCCACGTCGAGGCGGACGTGGCGCGGCGCTCCGATTCGGCGTACAGCGCGGATTTGGGGGCGTTCCTGGCGCTGTTGGGCGTGTACGGGCAGTTCGCGGTGCTGTCCGCGTCCGGGAGGTTGCGCGGCGAGGACGGCTGGTGGCACGGCTTCTTCAGCTCGATCGCGAGCGGGCCGCCGCCGGACCGGCTGGAGGAGCTGCTGGCGCTGTCGCGCGCGGGGGTCGTGCGGTTCCTGGGCGCCGACACGTGGGTCCGCGCGGAGGACGGGGTGTTCCTCGCGGGGAGCGCGAGCGTGCCGTCGCACGTGGTGCGCGCGACGGGCCTGATCGAGGCGCGCCTGCCGGTCCACACGCTGCCGCACACCGCCGACCCGCTGCTGCGGTCGATGGCGGCGGCCGGTGACGTGACCGATGTGGACGGTCTGGTGCTGGTGGACCCGGCGGACAGCCGGGTCGTGGACGCCACGGGCACGCCGCACGCCCGGCGGTTCGCGGTGGGGCCCTACACGACGCGGAAGGCGTACGCGGCGTTCGCCCGGCCCGGCACGAACGCGCCGAACTTCCGGCAGAGCGACGAGGTGGCGCGGGCGATCCTGCGCTTCCTCGCCGCCGAGGCCGACGGTGCGGGCGAGTCGGTGGCCTGAGCTAGCGGGCGGTGAACCAGCCCGCCTCGGCCAGCTGCGCGCCCAGGGCCGCGACCAGCCCGTCCCGGTCGTCCCGACCGCCGTCGCCGGACAGCAGCGACTCCGTGACGAACAGCCCCCGGCCGGGCACGGCCGCGCCCAGCTCCGCGAGCAGCGGCTTCAGGTGCAGCTCCACGGCCAACGCGTGCTTCTCGGCGGCGGCCACGAGCAGCGGCACGGCGGTCCGGCCGCGCAGCCAGTTCCCGGGAGCCTGGTCGAGGATCGCCTTGAGCAGCCCGGTGTACGTCGCCTTGTACGTCGGTGACGCCACCACGAGCACGTCGGCCGCGGCCAAGGCGTCCAACGCCTCCCGCACCGCCGTGGAGCCCGGCGCGAACACCGAGGGCGCGAGGTCCGCGGCGTCCACGACGGGCCCGTCCGGCGTGACTTCGAGGCCCTGCGCGGCCAGGGCGTGCCGGACCGCGTCACGCAGGGCCAGTGCCGCGGTCGCCGTGCGGGAGCCCGGACGGGGGTTGCCGACGAGGGCGCCGACGACGAGTGGCTGGTTCATGCGCCGAAGCATGCCGGTGTCGCCGCCGGCCCTCAAGGTCGTCCACCGTGCGGGATTCAGCTCGTCTTGGGCAGGCCGGGCGGGTTGATCTCGCTCTTCTCCACGGCCTCGTCGCCCAGGCCCCAGCGGTCGAGCACCTCGGCGTACTGGCCGTTGGCGATGAGGTGGTCGATCGCCTCGGCGATCGGCTCCACCAGGCCGCTGCCCTTCTTGGTGGTCGCGGCGATCTTGCCCACGGTCGCGCCGCCGCCGGAGAACGTGCCGATCACCTCGGTCTTGCCGGACGTCGCCACGTGGTAGGCGGAGGTGGGGTTCGGGCCGAGGTAGGCGTCGATCCGGCCGGACTCCAGCGCGAGGTAGTAGTCGGCGGCGTTCTGGAAGTACTTGATGTCGGTGGCGGGCAGGCCCTTGGCCTCGTTGGACCTGCTCCAGTCCACTAGGATCTTCTCCTGGTTCGTGCCGGAGCCGACCGCGATGACCTTGCCGGCGACGTCCTCGGGCTTGGTCACCCGCCAGCTGCCGCCCTTCTTCGCCTCGAACGCCAGCGTGTCCAGCCGGTAGGTGGCGAAGTCGTACTTCTCCTTGCGCTCCTCGGTGACCGTGATGTTGGACAGGCCCACCGGGAACGTGCCGCTGTCCAGGTTGATGAACAGGTTCTCCCACGACGTGGTCTCCAGCTGGGCCTCCAGCCCCAGCACGCCCGCGATCAGCACCGCCAGGTCGGTCTCGACGCCGATCGGCGTCTTGTCGTCGGTGGCGTAGAAGCGCAGCGGCGGCGCGGTGGTGATCGACCCGCCCACGACGAGCTTGCCGGTGCGGCGGAACTCCTCCGGCACCTTGGCGGCGATCGAGTCGACCTTGGCGGCGGTGAGGCGTTGCTGGTCCGGGCCCAGGTTCACGGTCTTGCCGGCGGCGACCACCTGGTCCTCGGTCGTCCCGCCCTCGGTCCCGCAGGCGACCAGCGAGACGGCGGAGGCGAGCACGACGGTGGCCGCGGCGGCGATCTTCAGGAAGGACAACGGTTCTCCCGGTTGTTCTCGGCGGGTTCTTCAGAGCACTTTGGACAGGAACGCGCGGGTGCGCGGGTGTTGCGGGTCGTCGAGCACCCGGCCGGGCGGTCCCTGTTCGACCACGACGCCCGCGTCCAGGAAGACCACGGTGTCGGCGACGTCGCGGGCGAACCCGATCTCGTGCGTGACGATGATCATCGTGGTGCCGCTGCGGGCCAGGTCCCGGATCACGTCCAGCACCTCGCCGACCAGCTCCGGGTCCAGCGCGGAGGTCGGCTCGTCGAACAGCAGCACCTTCGGTTCCAGCGCCAGGGCGCGGGCGATCGCGACGCGTTGCTGCTGCCCGCCGGACAGGTGCCGCGGGTAGGCGGACTCCTTGTCCGACAGGCCGACGCGCCCCAGCAGCGCACGGGCCTGCGCGCGGGCCTCGGCCGGGGTCTTGCGGCGCGTGGCGACCGGGGCCTCCACGATGTTCTCCAGCACCGTGAGGTGCGGGAAGAGGTTGAAGTTCTGGAACACGAACCCGACGTGCGCGCGTTGCCGCAGCACCTCGCGCTCGCGCAGCTCGTACAGCTTGTCGCCGCGGCGGCGGTAGCCGATCAGGTCGCCGTCGATGCCGACCAGGCCGCGGTCGGTCTTCTCCAGGTGGTTGATCGTGCGCAGCAGCGTCGACTTGCCCGACCCGGACGGCCCCAGCACGACCACCACCTCGCCCGCGCCGACCTGGAGGTCCACGCCGCGCAGCACCTCGTTGTCGCCGAAGCTCTTGTGCACGCCCCGGACGTCCACCATCACCTGGCCCACTTCCAGCCCTCCTCGTTGCGGGTCGCGCCCTTGGCGTAGTGCTTCTCGACGTAGTGCTGCACGATCGACAGCAGGGTGGTCAGCGCGACGTACCACGCGGTGGCGACCATGAGCAGCGCGACCACCCGCGCGTTGCGGCCGTAGATCACCTGGACCTGGTAGAACAGCTCGCCGATGGCGACCACGGACACCACGGACGTGCCCTTGAAGAGGCTGATCACCTCGTTGGTCGCGTTCGGCAGGATCGAGCGCATGGCCTGGGGCAGCACGATCCGGCGCAGCTGCCGCGACCGGGGCAGGCCCAGCGCGGCGGCGGCTTCGAGCTGGCCGTGGTCGACCGAGATGACCCCGGAGCGCACGATCTCCGCCGCGTAGGCCGCCTGGTGCAGCGCGAGACCGAGCACGGCCGCGCCCATCGGGCTGATCAGGTCCTGGGTGCGGAAGCCGAAGAACGTCGGGCCGAACGGGATGCCGAAGTGCAGCTCGTCGTACAGGTAGGAGATGTTGAACCAGAACAGCAGTTGCACGATCAGGGGGATCGAGCGCAACGCCCAGACGTAGGTCCAGCTGACGGTTTCGAGGAACCGGCTGCGGGACAGCCTCATCAGGGCGAGCACGATGCCGAGGGCGAAGCCGAGCACGGTGCCGTAGAGGGTCAGTTCGAGGGTCACCACGACCGCGTCGAGGATGGACCGCGCGGTGACGAAGCGGGCGAACGTGGCCCAGTCCCAGCCGGGGTTGGTGACCAGGCCGTGGACGAACTGGGACAACAGGACCAGCACGACCACGACCCCCACCCACCGCCACGGGTGGCGGGCGGCGACCACCTTGGGCGCCGGTGAGTCGAGGGCACGCGGGCGCGGTCGCGCGGACACGCTCATGGCGAGGTCCTTCCGGGTGGGGAGAAGCGCTGCGTCGAGGGACGGCGGCGGAAAGGTAGCCACTTCGCCGGCGCACGAACAAGGGTGCCCACGTGCTGAACCACTGTGGTCAGGTGGTTGACAAACGGGTCATGTCACCTGAAACGAGCAATGTCCGGTCCACTGAGGAATGTCGTGGTCCGACGGATTTCGCCTTGGCACGTCAGGGATCGCGCCTCTCGGCGCGGTGCCGGCACCGGTGCCGGTTCCGGCAGGCAGGCCGCGGTGCCGATCGACCGGTGGGGCGGTCGGGCGGTGGGGGTCGGGCGGTGGGTGCGGCGGGCCGGTGTCGGACAGCCGGGCCGGGGCGGGATCCGCCGCAAGCGGGCGGAGCCGGGCCGGACGCCGGGCACGGATGCCGCCGGGCCAAGCGACGGGCACGGACACGGCCGGGCCAAGGAGCGGCAGGGAGGCGGCCGGGCCGAAGAGCGAGCAGGGACGCGGCCGGATCGGGCGGCGGACGGGGCACGGCCGGGTTGGGCGGCTGGGCCGGGTGGTGGGCAGGGGCGTGGCCGCCGGGTGGTGAGGCAGGAGGCGGGGCGGGTGTCAGGGGGTGGGGAACATCCGGGCCATGCCCGGTGGTGGGGTGAAGGGTCGCCAGCGGTTGGGGCGTTGGGCCAGGCGGTCGGCGATGAGCCACAGGACGGTGGCGTTGTAGCCGTAGCCCAGGTGGCTCGAGTTGACCGCCACGTTCTCCTGGCGGGTGGCGGGTGTGCTGATGCAGGTCTGCCAGGCCACGATGCCGTCGGACTTCGAGTAGACCGACGTCGACGGGACCGGGAACGGGGGGCGCGTGTGTTCCGGTGGGGGCAGCTCCGCGCCGGCGACGTAGAACCTGGCCAGCAGTTGGTAGACCGGGTTGACCCTGGTCTGGCGCAGGTCCGTCATGGCGTACGGGCTGCCCAGGGTGATCACCTGGCGCACCATGCCGGGGTGCTCGCGGGCCAGTTCGCGGGCGAAGATGCCGCCCAGCGACCAGCCGACGATGCTGACCTTGGCCCCCACGGCGAGTTCCCGCAGCAGCTCGCGCATGCCGCGCACGACCCCGACCGACGGCCCGATGTTCAGGCCGAGGCCCCAGCCGTGGACGTCGTAACCCAGGCCCGCCAGGAACTTCCGCAGCGGCGCGGTCATCGCATCGGTCGTCCCGAGGCCCGGCAGCACGAGCACGGTGTGCCCGTCGCCGCTCGGAGCGGCCCGCAGCAGGGAACGGGACGCCGCGAACTGGCCGATGCCGACAGCGGTCCGGGTCGGTTCGGTGAGGTACCAGAGCAGGCCCGGAGCCGGATCCCGCTCGGACACCGGTTCGATCACCGGCTCGGGCACCCGCCCAGACACCCGCTCGGTCACCGGCTCGGACACACGCTCGGATGGCCGCTCGGATGGCCGCACGGACACGTGCTCCGATGTCCGCTCGGACGCGCGCGGTTCGCGCACGCCAGGCCCGTTCGACGGTTCGCGCAGATCAGGGTGGTCAGGTGGGATGTGCGGCAGTGTTGACATGGCCCCTCCCCCGCTCCGCGTCGAGCGCAACCCCAGGTGACCATGATGTTTCGTGGCGGTTGATTACGCCAGTACGGATCAGTCTCGATTCCCGCAGCCCCGTGGACGCACCTCCTTCCCCACCCCGGACCGGCCCGGCGTCGGGGAACGGTCGCGTGCGGTCGCGGACTGTCGGATGGCGCAGGCGGGCACCACCGCGTCACCTCATTTCGGTCGCGCGCCGAGACGGTCGGCCGCGATCGCCCCGGCCAGCTCGGCCGCCTCCGCCGCCGCCTCGCTGAGCTTGGTCAAGGCCCGCGGATCGATGTACAGCTCCACGTCCTGACCGATCTTGAACACCACCGCACCTCCTCCCGGTTCCACCTCGTAGTTGATCCACACGTCGTTCGGCACCTGCGCCCACAGGTGGACTTGAGCCCGCGCCATCCCTGCCTCCGATCTCGTGCCCTGTTATGATCGTGCCGAAGTGTGCTGATATCAGCAACTGGAACAACCCGATCGGGTGGTGAATCATGGCGATGTCGCCTTCTGTGGCAGGCTGGGAGCTGGGCCTCCGGCTGCGGGAACGCCGCGAGCTCATGGGCGTCACGGCGGCGTCGGCCGGGCACGCCATCGGCACCGGCCAGTCGTACGTCTCCGGCGTCGAGACCGGCAAGCTCAAGATCAACGCCGCCAAGCTGGTCGAACTCGCCACCGTCCTGGAGTTCGACGCCGCCGAGATCGACGAACTCCAGCAACTCCGCGAGGCCGCCGCCCAACGCGCCTGGTGGCACCCCTACTCCGCCATGTTCAGCGCGGACGTCCTGCGGTACTTCGGGTTCGAGCACGGTGCCGAGAGCATCCGCGCCTACAACGCCGGGCTGATCAGCGGATTGCTGCAAACCAGGGCGTACGCGCTCGCGGTCATGCACGGCGGCGGGCCGAGCATCCGGCTCGCCGAGGCCGGTCGACGGGTCGAGGTGCGCCTGAAGCGGCAGGAACGCCTGGACGACGCCGAGGACCCGCTCCGCCTGACCGCGCTGATCGGCGAGTCCGCGCTGAGGCAGCAGGTCGGCGGCAGGGAGGTGATGGTCGAGCAGCTGCGACACCTGGAGACCAGGATCGAGCGGTTGCCGGACACGCTCGACGTGCGGGTCATCCCGTTCTCCGCCGACTACTACAACGCCCTCGGCGGTTCGAACTTCTACCTCTTCGGGTTCGCCAGCAGCCGACTGCCCGAACTGGTCTGGCAGGAGACGATCACGTCCACGGATCTGATCGATCAACCGATGCGGATGCGCGAGTACAGTCTGGCCCACGACCAGGCTCTAAGCTTCGCCCTCGGCCGGAGCGAATCGCTCGGCCTGATCGAAGAGATCCGCAGGGAGCTTGAGTGAGGGACGGCATCGACCGCAGTGGCTGGTTCAAGTCGAGTCGCAGCGCGGACAACCCGTCCTGCGTGGAGGTGCGGTTCGTGCCCGACGCGATCGACGTCCGCGACTCCAAGAACCCCACCGGGCCGGTGCTGACCTTCCCCCGCGCCGCCTGGGCGAAGTTCCTCAACCGCTGAGCCGCCGGATCTCGGCGACGACGTGCCGCACGTGGTCGGGCACCCGCGCCTTCAGCTCGTCGCTCCACCGCTCCTCGTCGTACCGAAACCCCAGGTACAGCCGTTTCGCGTGCTCCAGCACCGCCCGGTGCCGGGGCGGCAGCCGGGACGCGGCCCAGTCGGCCGCCGCGGCCTTCGACCTGATCACCCCGGTGGCGACGGTGCTCCAGACGCGGGCCAGGGTCAGCACCACGTTGCGGGTGTCGTGCTCCACGTCCGCCAGCAGCGCGGGGATCGCCGCCGTGCTCGCGCGGACGACGTCGGCCCGCGGCACGGGGTCCAGCACCCGCGCGGGCGGCGGGCCGGCCAACGGGTGGTCACCGGCCAGGACCATCGTGACCAACAGGGCCAGGTCCGGCATCGGCGCGGGCTCGGGCACCGCGCCCGCCTCGAACTCCCCGCGCAACCACTCGCCGTACAGGAAGTCCCCGGTCGGCGGGTACCGCCACGGGCGGACCTCCGGGTGGGCCACGACGGTCAGCTCGACCGGGCGGTCGCCGGGCGTGTCCAGCAGCCCGCGCACCAGGACCCGGCGCTCCCCCGGCTCCAGCGACCGCCGGGCGACGACGAGCACGTCCACGTCGCTGGCCGGCCTGAGCCGGTCGAGCACCGCCGACCCGTGCAGGTACGCGCCGACGACCTCGCCGCCCAGCACGTCGCCGACCAGCTCCACGACCCCGCGGGCCTGATCCACGCTCAGCGCTCGTCCAACCAACCCTTGATCCGCCCGGCGACCAGCTCCGGCACCTCCAACTGCGGCACGTGCCCGACGCCTTCCAGCACCTCGAAGCGCCACGACGGGTTGCGCCGCGCGGCCTCGCGGGCCGACGCCAACGGCACCAGGCGGTCCTTCTCCCCCGCCATCAGGTACACCGGCACGGTGACCCGGCTCATGGCCGTGTAGTAGCGCCGGCTCGTCGCCCCCGTCCACACCACCGACCGGGCCGCCGCCAGGAACGCCTCGTCCAGCCCGGGGATCTCGGCGCGCTGCTCCAGCAACGACATCGACGCCAGGACCATCTCCTCCGGCACGGACTTCGCGTTCGCGCACACCAGGTTGAGCACCCGCCTGACCTGCCGGCGCGTCGACACCCCGGCCCGCGACTTCGCCAGGAACCACCGCCCCAGCCCCGGCACGGTGTACATCGCGAACGCCGCCGCCACCTGCGGGTCCAGCCGGACGCCGAACGGCAGCGGCACGGCCGGGTCGAGCAGGGCCAGCGCGGTCACCGACGCGGGGCGGCGGGCCGCGTGCAGGATGGAGATCATCCCGCCCATCGAGTTGCCGACGAGCACCACGGGCTCGCCCACGACCTCGGCCAGGAACCGCTCCAGCAGGCGCGCGTTGGCGGGCACCGTCGTGGACCGGCCCTCGGGGTGGGTGAGCCCGAACCCGGCCAGGTCGACGGCGAGCACGCGGTGCCGGTCGACCAGGTGCGGCGCGAGGAGGCACCAGTTGAGGTGCGACCCGCCCAGGCCGTGCACGAGGACCATCGGCGGGCCGTCGCCGCCGAAGTCGACGTAGTGCACCGGCGCGCCGTCGAGGTGGACGGTCCGGCTCGTGCCGCCCCAGTGGTCGAGTGTGGTCATACCGGTCAGTATGTCCCGGACGGGTGGCCGTACAGACCGGGCCCCTTGATCACCACGTGCGCGAGGAACGCCGCCGAGGCCGCGTAGGACGCCTCGACCAGCTCGGCGGTGTGGCCGAAGTCGAGCGGGGTCACCGGTCGCACGGGAGGTCCCGGCAGGTAGACCACCGGCACGTCGGCGGAGGCCAGTTCGGCTTCCAGCACGGCCTGGTTGCGGGTGCTCAGCGTGGCCCAGAACAACAGCGCCTCGGCCAACGTCGCCGGCACGGCCGGCAGGTGCCCGGGGAACGCGCAGTCCAGCACGACCAGCGACTTCGCCCCCATGGCCAACGCCTGGCGGATGGGCACGTTCGCCAGCACGCCGCCGTCGTAGAGCACCCGGCCCTCCCGCCGGACGGCCGGGTAGACGCCGGGGATGGCGCTGCTGGCCAACACCGCCGACACCAGGTCGCCCGAGGTGAGCGCGACGGCGGAGCCGGTCACGGTGTCGACCGCCACCGCGCCGAACGGCAGGGTCAGCTCGGCGAAGTCCCGGTCGCCGCCGAGGCCGAGCCGGAGCACCTGCGCCAGCCCGGTGTTGGCGAACAGGTGGGTCTTGTGCTGCCGCAACGTCCTGGCCTGCGCGAACAGGCCGCCGGGGAACACGCGGGCGCGCGTCATGTGCCGCCAGATGGCGTCGAGCCGTTCGAACGCGCCCGCCGGGTCGAGCGCGAGCAGGGAGCCGTTGACCGAGCCGACGGACGTGCCGACGACGAGGTCCGGCCGCACGCCGCGCTCGGCCAGCGCGCGGAGCATGCCGACCTGGCCCGCGCCCAGGCTGCCGCCACCGCCGAGCACGAACCCGACCGGTCCGGGTAGGTCCACGGTCGGATCGTGCCACCACGACCGGGTGGCGGCACCAGGTCGCCTAGAGTGGTGAACGTGATCGTGTGGATCAACGGCGCGTTCGGCGCGGGCAAGACGACGCTGGCCGGGGAGCTGCGCGGTCGCCTCCCGGACGCCCTGTCGTTCGACCCGGAGCACGTCGGCTTCCTGCTCCGCGTGACCGCGCCGCCGCCGGGGACGGGCGACTTCCAGGACCTGCGGTTGTGGCGCAAGCTCACCGCGGAGATGGCCATCGGCCTGCACCACGACTACGGGCGGCACGTCATCACGCCCATGACGCTGGTGGAGCCGGCCTACCGGGAGGAGATCTTCACGCTCCTCGCCGCCGCGGACGTCCCGCTGCTGCACGTGTTCCTGGACGTGCCGGCCGACGAGCTGCGCCGCCGGATCGACGCCCAGGTCCTCGACCCGCACGACGCGGAGGCCGACGCGCGGGCCCGCGCGTTCCGACTGCGCAACGTGGACCGCTGCGTCGCCGCCCGCGACGACCTGCCCGCCGGCACGCTCGTGCTGCGCGGCGACCGGCACGACCCCGCCCAGCTCGCCGACCGGGTCCTCGCGGCGCTCCGGAGGGCCGAAGAAGCCGCGGCGGTCAGAACAGGGGCGTGAAGACGCACTCGAACCCGGCCTTGATCCCCGGCCGGTGGGTGGCGGCCATCCAGAACTCGCCGGGCCGGACCACGCCGCCCATGTAGGAGTTGAGGTCGGCGCTGGAGTCGGCCTGGCCGATGCTCGTGGTGGGCGGGCTCTGCGGGCCGACCAGCAACCGCATCCGGGCCGTCCGCCCGCCGACGAAGAACACGGCCACGTAGCCGAACGTCCTGGCGCGGTAGACGGTGTCCAGCGCGGCCTGGAAGCGCGGCTCGCCGACACCCGCCCCGGCCGCCCGGCCCTCCAGCGACCGCAGCGCGCCGTCCGCCCGTTCCGCCAACTCGTGCAGCCGCGCGTACCGCTCCTGGTCCTCGGACAACGCGCCCAGCAGCGTGCCGAGCCGTTCGACGCGGCCTTCCAGCTCCAGCACCCTGGCGTACAGCGCTTCGTCCCTCGATCCGAACACGTCCGCTCACCCCTTCCGGCGAACGGACGTTAAGGGCCGGGTGGTGCCCTACCGCTCCCAACTTCGCGGCGGTGGCGCCCACGTGGTGGTGAAGGCCGCCCACACCAGCGGCGAGCACGTCGGGTCGCCCGTCTGCTCCCAGCGGGTGGCGAGGGCGCGTTGCCAGTCGTTGAGCGCGGTCACCGGGTCGGGCGCGCGGTGGGCGGCGTCGACGGACAGGACGGTCGGCCCGAGGACGGGCGTCGGCGGGAAGCCGGGGACCAGCCGGCGCAGCCCCTCGTCGGTCGGCAGGGTCCAGCGCGTCGCCGTCACGTGCTCCGCGCCGCCGTGCACCATGGCCGTCACCAGGCCGGACGGTTCGGCGAAGCGCACGTCGCCGCCGCTCTCGCACGCCACCAGGGCGACCCGGGCGGGTATCCGCCACGGGCGCACGGGGCCGGGGCGGTGGCCCAGCACGAGGTCGGCGGCGGTCAGGGGGCGGTGCGCGCCGAGCGGTGCGGCCCGGCCCGCGGTGTCGGCGGCGCAGGACAGGTGCAGCCGCGCGTCCAGGCCGTGGTCGCCGGTGGTCACGTGGCCGACGTAGAGGAAGCGCGAGGCGCCGGCGAGGGCCCGTTCGAGGTGGTCGCGGTCCACGTCGTCGCGGCGGACGCCGCCGAGCGCGGCCAGTTCGGGGGTCGGGTCGCCGAGCACCGAGCCGAGGCCGGAGTCGTCGGCGAACCCCGGCACCACCGGGTCCAGCACGCCGACGACCGTCCCCTGTGGATCGAACGGGCTCACCCGGCGGGTCGGGGCGTTGGCCACGGTGGCGGGCGGCAGCACGGAGATCGTCAGGTCGTGCACCGCCCGTCCGCCCTCGTCCACGCGCAGCGCCTCCCACGGGACGAAGGCGGTCGACGGTGAGGGCTGGACCCGCAGGTGCGGCCGGACCCCCTGCGCCAGGTACGCGTTCAGCTCGACCGCGAGGCGGTGCGGCACCAGCGCCCGCGCCATCCTGGTGGCCAGGTCCCGCTCGCGGTCGTGGTCCACGAGCGGGCCGTGCGTCAGCGAGCGGCGCAGGGCCTGGTCGGCGGTCTCGCCCGGCAGCGGCGACGGCACCGCTTCGGCCCACTCCCGCAACGTGCCCTCCACGAGGTCGCGCGGCACGGCGATCACCCGCGGGTCGGCCGGCTCGTGCTCCCACCGCCACGACACGTACAGGTCGCCCGCGTCCACCAGCTTGAGCTGCACGGTCACCACGACGACACCGCCCGTTCCGACCGCACGCCCAGCCCGTACCGCCGCTCGGCCAGGTCGATCCAGGCGTCCAGCGCGGTGGGCGTGGCCGGGTCGGGCCGGACCCTCGGCGGCAGCTCGAAGCCCGCGTCCGGGAAGGCCGGGTCGGCTCCGGTGGCGAACCCGGCCGCGGCGTGCGGCAGGTGCGCGGCGGCGGGCGGCGGGGCGGGCAGCCGGACCAGCTCGCCGCGTTCCACCTCGACGACCCCCTCGGCCCTCAGGGACACCGCGCCCGCGAGGTGGTCCACGTACTCGGCGGCCAACGACGCGTCACCCACCGCCCGGATCGCCAGGAACGCCGACCGGGTGGCCGGTGCGGCGGCCAGCGCCACCCACCGCTCGCGCAGCGGCCCGTGCGGGAACCGCTGCCGCACGGCCTCCGCGGCCAGCGCGGCGGGCAGCGCCAGGTCCAGCGCCCGGCGGCCGATCCGTTCGCGTTCGGCGCCGGTCGCGGCCGCGGCCCGGCGCACCAGGGCGTCCGCGCGCCACCACGCCATGCCCAACGCGACGTGCCACAGCCCGGCGGCCTCGCACGACGTCGCGGCCTCGGCGTAGCAGGACTCGGCCTCGGCGTACCGCCCCGCCGCCTCGAACGCCGACCCCCGCACCTGGTGCAACGCCACGGACTCCAGCGGGGAGGCCGCGGGGAACAGCGCGAGCGCCCGGTCCGACAGCGCCAGGGCCTCGTCCGGCCGGCCGCGCAGGACGGCGACCGCCGCGCGGCCGTGCAGGCACACCGCCCGGCGTCGCGGGTCGTCGGCGAGGAGCGCGTCCGCCTCCCCGTACAGCGCGTCGGCCCGGTCGACGTCCGAGGACAGGTAGGCCAGGCGCGCGGCGCTGAGCAGGGCGGTGGCCTCGCCCGCGACGTCACCGGTGGCGGCGCTCAGGTCACGGGCCAGGGCCAGGTGCTCGGCCGCGCCGGGCAGGTCGCCGGTCGCGCTCGTGATCTCGGCCAGCGTGAGGTGGACGGACGCGGCCAGTTCGGGTGCGCCCGCGTACGCGAGGTCCAACGCGCGACCCGCCTCCTCGGCGGCTTCCGCGAACCAGCCGCCGGTCGCGAGCACGCGGGCCCGGACGGCGCGGACGGTCGCCTCGCTCCCGTCGACCGACAGGTCCAGGGCCTCCGCCAAGTCGGCCAACGCCTCGGGCAGCCTGGTCCGCGCGTGGTGGGCGGCGGCCCGGGACACCAGGGCGTTGAGCAGCACGGAGGCCGAGCCGTAGGCGTCGCCGACGACCGCCGACGCGGCCCGTGCCGCCTCGATCGCCTCGGTGCTCCAGCGCGCCGCGTCCTCCGGGTCGTCGGCGACCCCGGCGAGGTTGCCCGCGACGCCGGCCCGGCACACCACGGCTTCGACGTCGTCCGGTCCGGTCGACGTCGTCCCGACCTCGCGGTAGGCGGCTTCGAAGGCCGCCTTCGCGCCGGCCCGGTCGCCCGAGGCCAGCAGCACGCCGCCTTCGGTGTTCAGCTCCACGAACCGGTGCCACCGGTGCCCGAGCGGTTGCCGACCGGGGTTGTCGGACAGCACCCGGTACTCGGCCGCGCGCCGCTCGTCCCCCGCCTCGTCGGCCAGGAGCGCCAGGTTGGCGTAGAGGCCCGCCAGGTGCTCCGGCGCGTGCCGGGCGGCCAGCCCGACCGCTTCTACCGCGTCCGCCTCCGCTTCGGCGAGCCGGCCCGCCATCATCAGCAGGCCGACGCGGGTGCTGCGGAGCCCGACCTGGTGCTCGGGCTCGGTGTCCGCCAGCGCCGCCTCGACGTCCCGCCACGCCTCGTCCCACCGGCCCAGCCAGGGCAGCAGGTCGGCACGCGCCGCGACGGCCGTCAACCGGACCTCCCCCTCGCCGGTCTCGACCGCCTCGGTCAGCAGGTCCGCGGCGCGCTGCCGGTCGCCGGCCAGGTCGACCACGTGCGCCAGGTTCAGCAGGACCTGCGCGCGGTGCGGCGCCGGCGCGGTGAGCGCGGCTTCGAGCGCCGCGCGCGCCCCGTCGAGGTCGCCGGCGGCGGCCAGGTGGACGGCCCGGTCGTTCAGCTCGGCCCAGTCGGTCACCGGGCGGTCCGCTCGGTGAGGGTCGCGGTCGGCGAGCCGATCCGGGACCGGGCGTGGGCGACGATCGCCGCGCGGCGGGCCGGGGCGTCCGGGTCGGGTGCGGCGGGCGCGGCGAAGTCCGGCGCGTGGACCGTCAGCACGCGCCGGTCCGGGGGCAGCAGGAGCACGGCCGCCGACACGGGCGCGGCCCCGGTGATCCGACCCGCCGCGTCGACCCCGTCCAGGGCCACCTCGACGTCGCCGAACCGCGCCGCGAGCCGCGCGCCCGGCGACGGTCCCGGCACGACGGAGACCTCCAGCACCGTGCGCCCCTGCCTGCGCACGACGGCCCACCGGGCGGGGGCGACCGCGTCGACCGCGCCGTGCGGCACCAGCGCCCAGTCCACATCGGACTCGCCGGACAGCGCCGTGATCCCGGCCGTGCCGCCTCCTCCCCCGGCGGCGAGGGCGAACGCGCGCCTGCTCGGCGCCTCGGCGGGCCGCGGCCGCACGCCGTAGTCCTCGGCGAGCGCGGCGACCCGCTCGGCCAGCGCGTCCAGCTCCGGGTCGGTCGTCGGCACGTCGAGCGGCACGACCGACGCCAGCGCCCGGGTCACCGCGTCCGGGTCGTCCAGCAGGTGCTCCACAGTGGACAGCGCGACCGCGAGTTCCGCGTGCAGCACGGCGGGGTCCAGGGCGGGCACGCCGGCGGTCACCGACGCGGGCCACCACGCCTCCGCCCACGTGAGCCGGGCCGCGCGGCGGCAGGCGTCGCGGACCCGCCAGTCGCCGGCGGCGGGCACGTCCACCTCCTCCGCACCGCCGAGGACGGCGTCGGCCGCGTCGCCGTAGACCTCCCACAGCCACTCGGACGCGCGCTCCGGGTCGTGCACGCGGGCCGCGGGCACCGGGTCGTCGGCCAGGACGTCCCACGCGAGCACCGCGCCCGCGCCTTCGAGCAGGGCCACGACCTCGGGCGACGTGGGCCAGTCGCCGACCGCGAGGTCGGCCCCGCGGGTCACCCTCATGCCACCGCCTCCCGTTCGAGCGCCGAGCGCAGCCGGTCCCGCTGGTCCAGGATCACCGACCGCAGGACGCCGTCCAGCACGTCCCACACCTGGTCGGGCGTCACGGTGTCGTGGCGCAGCTCGCGGCCGTGCAGCCGCACCCACAGCCGCCGCAGGTACGCCTCGCGCACCCCGTGCACGTCCGCGCGGACCTCCGGCGGCGCGGACGACGGCACCCGCAGCACCCGGTGCACGTACGCCTCCCGCTCCCAGCGTGACCGCAGCCTGGCCGCGGCGGAACCGGGCTCGGCCGTCGGCGGGCCGGCGAGGTCGGCGGACGCGTCCCGGCCCAGCGCGACCACGAGCCGGCTCTCCTCCTCGGCGAGCTGCCACGGACCGGTGGACCGGGCGATCTCCCGCCGCACCAACGTCGGCACGTCCGCCAGGCCGGCCCGTTGGAACGCGTTGGTGAGCGGCGGGAACAGGCGCTCCACGATCGACCGGTCGAACGGACGGGGCAGGTTGGCCTTCGACGCGGCACGGCCCAGTTCCGGCCGCACGGGCACGTCCCGCGAGGTGAGGCCGTGCGCCAGCGCCACACCGGGCCGGTCGAGGTCGGCCGCGGCGGCGGCGCCGGCCCGGCTCGCGACCAGCGCGTCGAACAGGCCGTGGTCGGGCGCGACGGCGCAGGTGGCCAGGAAGGGCGCCGTGGCCGGCGGAGCCTGGACCACCGGTTCGCGGGCGGCCCACGCCGCGTCCAGCAGGGCGGTCAGCTCGGCCGCGCGGCCCGGATCGGCCACGAAGTCGCGCAGCGCGGCCACGGTCGGCCCGTCCCGCCCGTGCACCTCCTCCAGCACCACCGCCGCGACCTCGGCCGCGTCCGGCCCCGGCTCGCCGCGCCCGGTCGCCAGCTCGAAGCAGCGCTGGAAGTACAGGTCCTGCGGGTTGCCCTCGGTGATCCACCGCCGGCGGCGTTCCTTCTTCAGCACCACGAACCAGCTCGCGGTCGCGGCCAGCGCCGGGCCGGCGTCGGCGATCCGGGACAGCAGGGCGTCCGCGTGCTCGGCCGCGATCGCGCCCGCGGCGAACTCCGGGTTCTGCACGGGCCGCAGCACGAGCGGGTCGAGGATCAGCTTCACCGTCCGGGTGAGCGGTCGGCCCGCCGGGTTGCCCAGCGGCGCGACCGCGTCGCCCAGGCCGGCCCAGGCGCGGGCCACCAGCGCACCGCGCGGGATCGTGGCCGTCACGGCTCGGGCGGTGCTCACCGGGCCGAGCCTAGTCGAACCGGATCACCGCTGGTGGCGGCTTCGCGCCCGCCGTTGTTGGGACCGGTAGGCGCGCGGTCCGCACGACGCTTCCCCCACGACCACCGAACGGGGGAGACCGATGTACGAGACACCGCCGCAGTACCCGCCGGCGATGCCCTACGAGACGCCGACACGACGCCTCCGCTTCGTCCTGCCGCTGCGGCTGTTGCTGCTGCCCCTGGTCCTGTTCGCGGCGCTGTTCTTCGGCGGGTCCTACGCGATCGCACCGGAACCGGACGTCGAGGTGCAGCCGGGTTTCGCGTTCGCCGAGATCGACGGGCGGGACGTGGTGCTGGCCCCGTACGAGCGGCACGGCGCGCGCGGGATGTTCCAGTTGCTGACCCAGGACCTGTTCCAGGTGCGGCTCGCGGCCACCGACCCGGCCACCGGCGACGTGCTGTGGGACACCCAGCTGTCCGACGAGCTGGTCTGGGAGGCGTCCGTGCTGGCCGCCGGGCAGCGGTACGCCTACCTGGCCACCGACTCCGGGCTGGTCGTGATCGACCTGGCGGACGGTTCGGTGGTCGCCGAGGGCGCGGGCGTGCAAGGGCTCGGCGACGCGTACGCCGCGGTGCGCACGGCCTACGCCTACGACCCGGACCACCGCCGCGTCATGGCCATGAACGCCACCGGAGGGGTGGTGGCGATCGGGCTGGACGAGGCGGTGGCCGTGCCGGTCGACGCGCCGACGGCCGCGGCCTGGGCGGGACGCCTGTCCGTCGAGCGCGGTCCCGGCGCGCCGACCAGCGCGACCGGTGTCGAGGCCGTCCTCGGCGCCGGGGCCGAGCGGGTCGCGCTGCGGCGGGCGCCGGGCGGCGCGCCGGGGAGCGTGCTGGTCCGCGTCACGGCCGACGGCCGGGACCTCCCGGTCGGCGCGACCGTCTTCCACGACGCCCGGCTGGTGGTGGACGGCGTGACCGCGGTCGCCGCCGCCACCGGCCACGTGCTGGTCGAGCACCAGCGCTCGGTGAACGACCCCGGCCTCGCGCTCAGCCTGGTCTCCCTGGCCACCGGGCAGGTCACCGCCACGTTGGCGGTCGACGCCCGGGTGGACCGCGCCCTCGTCGGCCCGGACGGCCTCACGGCGATCGCGGCGGGCGAAGTGCTCGCCGCGGCCCGCGGCGACGGCCGGGTGGTGCCCCTGGACGTCGGCCTCGCCGGCTTCTTCGGCGCACCCCGCTGACCCCCGTCCGACACCCTGGAAGGACCTCACATGAAGATCGTCAACTGGCTCGTCCTGGCCGCCGGGCTCGCCCTCACCGCCGCGTGGGTCGCGGGCGGGCTGGCGGGCGACGACGCGTTCGCCTGGCTGAACGGCCTGCTGGTCGGCCCGGCCATCCTGCTGTTCGTCGTGCCGACCCTGTTCTCGGCGGGCCGGCTGCCGGGCGGCGGCCTCACGGCGCTGACCGGCGGCGTCCCCAAGGAGTTCCGGGGCGCGCCGATCGGCATGGGCACCGTCGTCGGGGTCGCGCGGACCGGCCTCTCCGTGAACGACCAGCCGCAGCTCGACATCCGACTGGAGGTGGACACCGCGGACGGCCGCACGTTCCCGGCCACCGCGCGCCAGGTCGTGGACCTCACCGACCTGGCGCTGGTGCGGCCGGGGGCGATCCTGCCGGTGCGCCACCTGCCCGACGGGCGCGCCGTGCTCGCGACCGACGCCCCGCCGCACGAGCTGCAGGCCGCCCTCGACCGCGTGCACGTGGCCAAGGGGTACCTGACACCGCACCAGCTCCGGATCACCGAGGAGGGCGTCGACACCCGCGCGGTCGTGCTCGACATGACGCCGACCGGGCAGCTGCCGGACGGCCGCACGGCGCTGCGGCTGACGCTGCGGGTGAGCCGGCCGGACGGGACCACGTTCGACGTCACGCAGGACAAGAAGCTCCCGCCCGTGTCGATCCCGCAGGTCCAGCCGGGGATGGTGGTCCGGGCGATGTACCTGCCCGACGACGAGTCGGACGTCGCGGTGCTCACCAAGGCGATGCCGTAACGGCCGCGACGCGCGCGGGGAGGGGTCGGGGTGCCCGAACGTGGACCGGCGGGCAGGGCACAATGGCTCGCTGTGAGCACAGCCATTCACCAGAGGATCGCCGACGAGCTGGGGGTGCGGGCCGGCCAGGTCAGCGCCGCGGTCGACCTGCTCGACGGCGGTTCCACCGTCCCCTTCATCGCCCGGTACCGCAAGGAAGCGACCGGCGCGCTCGACGACGCCCAGCTGCGCACGCTTGAGGAGCGGCTCGGCTACCTGCGCGAGCTGGAGGACCGCCGGGCGGCTGTGCTCGAGTCCATCCGGTCGCAGGGCAAGCTGGACGAGGCGCTGGAGGCGTCGATCCTGGCCGCCGACTCCAAGGCCCGGCTGGAGGACCTCTACCTGCCCTACAAGCCGAAGCGGCGCACCAAGGCGCAGATCGCCCGCGAGCAGGGCCTCGAACCGCTCGCCGACGGCCTGCTGGCCGACCCCGGGCAGGACCCGCAGGAGGCGGCCAAGGCGTACGTGACCGAGGAGGTCGCCGACGTCGCCGCCGCGTTGCAGGGCGCGCGGGCGATCCTGGTCGAGCGGTTCGGCGAGGACGGCGACCTCATCGGCGAGCTGCGGGAACGCATGTGGGGCCAGGGCCGGCTGGTGTCCAAGGTGCGGGAGGGCAAGGAGGAGGACGGCGCGAAGTTCGCCGACTACTTCGACTTCTCCGAGCCGTTCACCAAGCTGCCCTCGCACCGCATCCTCGCGCTGCTGCGCGGCGAGAAGGAGGAGGTGCTCGACCTCCAGTTCGACCCGGCCGACGAGGACGAGCCCACCGGCTACGAGGCGCGCATCGCGTCCCGGTTCGGGGTGGACGACCGCGGCCGGCCCGCCGACCGGTGGCTGGGCGACACCGTGCGCTGGGCGTGGCGGACCCGCATCCTCGTGCACCTGGGCATCGACCTGCGGTCGCGGCTGCGGGCGTTCGCCGAGGACGAGGCCGTGAAGGTGTTCGCGTCGAACCTGCGCGACCTGCTGCTGGCCGCGCCCGCCGGCACGCGCGCCACGATGGGCCTGGACCCCGGCTTCCGCACCGGGGTGAAGGTGGCCGTGGTCGACGCGACGGGCAAGGTCGTCGCCACGGACACCGTCTACCCGCACGTGCCGGCGAACCGGTGGGACGAGGCGCTGGCCAAGCTCGCCGCGCTGGCGCGGCAGCACCGGGTCGAGCTGATCGCGATCGGCAACGGCACCGCGTCGCGGGAGACCGACAAGCTGGCCGCCGACCTGGTCAAGCGCCACCCGGACCTGAAGCTGACCAAGGTCGTGGTGTCGGAGGCGGGCGCGTCGGTGTACTCGGCGTCGGCGTTCGCCTCGGCCGAGCTGCCGGGGCTGGACGTGTCGCTGCGCGGCGCGGTGTCCATCGCCCGCCGGTTGCAGGACCCGCTGGCCGAGCTGGTGAAGATCGACCCGAAGTCGATCGGCGTGGGCCAGTACCAGCACGACCTGTCCGAGGCGAAGCTGTCCCGCTCGCTGGACGCGGTGGTCGAGGACTGCGTGAACGCGGTCGGCGTCGACCTGAACACGGCGTCGGTGCCGCTGCTGACGCGGGTCTCCGGCATCACCGCCGGGCTGGCGGAGAACATCGTGCAGCACCGCGACACCAACGGGCCGTTCCGCTCGCGGCGGGCGTTGAAGGACGTGCCGCGGCTCGGCCCGAAGGCGTTCGAGCAGTGCGCGGGCTTCCTGCGCATCCCCAACGGCGACGACCCGCTCGACGCCTCCGCCGTGCACCCCGAGGCGTACCCGGTGGTGCGGCGGATGCAGGAGCGCGCGGGCGCGGAGCAGCTGATCGGCAACACCGCGGTGCTGAAGTCGCTGCGACCGCAGGACTTCGTGGACGACACGTTCGGCCTGCCGACCGTCACCGACATCCTGCGGGAGCTGGAGAAGCCGGGGCGCGACCCGCGGCCCGCGTTCAAGACCGCCACGTTCGCCGACGGGGTGGAGAAGATCGCCGACCTCAAGCCCGGCATGGTGCTGGAGGGCGTGGTGACGAACGTGGCCGCGTTCGGCGCGTTCGTGGACATCGGCGTGCACCAGGACGGGCTCGTGCACATCTCGGCGCTGTCCAACACCTACGTGAAGGACCCGCGGGACGTGGTGAAGTCCGGCGACGTGGTCCGGGTGAAGGTGCTGGAGGTCGACATCCCGCGCAAGCGGATCGGGTTGACGCTGCGGCTGGAGGACGAGCCGGGCCGCAAGCCGCCGCGCGAGCAGCAGCGCGACGGCCAGCGCGGTCAGCGCGGCGGGCAGCGCGGTGGCGGCGGCGGTCGGCCCCGCCAGCAGGAGCGGCCGCCGGCGAACGGGGCGATGGCCGAGGCGCTGCGGCGCGCGGGGCTTGGCGGCGGCCGATAGGGGTACCCGCCTGGCCATGAGGGTCGTCGTCACGGGTGCCAGCGGCAGCGTGGGGACGGCCCTGCGCCGGGTGCTCGCGGACGCGGGCGACACGGTGGTCGGCATCGCGCGGCGCATCCCGGCCGCTTCACCTGACTGGGTGAGTTGCGACCTGGGCGCGCCGGCCGCCGAGGTGGTGCTGGCGCGGGCGTTCGAGGGTGCGGACGCGGTGGTGCACCTGGCGTGGGCGATCCAACCCACGCCGGGTGAGCCCGACATGCGGCGGACCAACATCACGGGGAGCACGCACGTGCTGCGCGCGGCCGGGCGTGCCGGGGTGCCGCACGTGGTGGTGGCGTCCTCGGTGGCGGCCTACACGCCCACGTCCGGCCCGGTGGACGAAGGCTGGCCGTGCGGCGGGGTGCCGGGCAGCGCGTACAGCAGGCAGAAGGCCGAGCTGGAGCGGCTGCTGATCGGGCGGGACGGCGTGGCGGTGGTGCGGCCCTGCGCGGTCGTGCAGCCCGACGCGGGGGCCGAGGTCGACCGGTGGGTGCTCGGGCCGTTCCTGCCCGGACGGCTGCTGGGGCGGCCGTGGCTGCCGGTGCCGCTGTGGCCGGGGTTGACGGCGCAGGTCGTGCACGCGGAGGACGTGGCGCGGGCGATCCGGGTGATCCTCGCCCACCGGGCGACGGGCCCGTTCAACGTCGCCGCCGACCCGCCGCTGGGCGCGCGCGAGCTGGCGTCGGTGTTCGGCGGGTTCCTGGTGCCGGTGCCGTTCGCGGTGCTGCTGGCGCTGGCGTGGCCGACGTGGCGGGTGGGCGTGCAGCCGGCGCACCCCGGCTGGCTGCGGCTGGCCGCCCACGCGCCCCTGGTGGACTGCACCCGGGTCCGGGCGTTGGGGTGGGAGCCGCGGCACCCGCCCGCGGCGGCGTTGTCGGAGTTCGTGGCGGCGGTCGCCGAGGGACGCGGGACGTGGGGGCCGCTCGCACCGCGCGGCGCCGTGCGGTGGCCCCGTCTCGGGCGGCCGGCGCACCAGAGTCAGGGAGACGTGCGGTGAGCGATGTCGTGGACGCCGTGGTCATCGGGTCCGGCCCGAACGGGCTGGTGGCGGCGAACCTGCTGGCCGACGCCGGGTGGGACGTGCTGGTGCTGGAGGCGGCCGACGAGCCCGGCGGCGCGGTGCGGACGGCGGAGCTGACCGAGCCGGGGTTCCGGCACGACCTGTTCAGCGCGTTCTACCCGCTGGGGGCGGCGTCGCCGGTGATCGCCGGGCTGGGGCTGGAGCGGCACGGGTTGCGGTGGCGGCGGGCCCCGGAGGTGCTGGCGCACGTGCTGCCGGACGACCGGGCCGTGGTGCTGTCGCAGGACGTGGACCGGACCGCCGCGTCGGTGGAGGCGTTCGGGGCGGGCGACGGCGACGCGTGGCGGGCGGAGTTCGCGCGGTGGCTGCGGGTGCGGTCGTCGTTGGTGGAGGCGTTGATGCGGCCGTTCCCGCCGGTGCGGGCCGGTGCGGGGTTGCTGGGCGCGTTGGGGCCGGGCGAGGCGTTGCGGTTCGCGCGGTCGTTCGTGCAGTCGGTGCGGGCGTTCGGGAACGAGCGGTTCGCCGGCGAGGGCGCGTCGCTGCTGATGGCGGGCAACGCGATGCACACCGACCTCGGGCCGGACCAGGCGGGCGGTGCGGCGTTCGGGTGGCTGCTGTCGATGCTGGGGCAGGACGTCGGGTACCCGGTGCCGGAGGGCGGTGCGGGCGCGTTGACGCGGGCGTTGGTGCGGCGGCTCGGCGGGGTCGTGGAGTGCGGGCGGCCGGTCGAGCGGGTGGTGGTGGCCGGTGGGCGCGCGCTCGGGGTGCGTGACGCGGAAGGCGGGTACGTGCGGGCGCGGAAGGCGGTGCTGGCGGACGTGCCGGCGCCGGCGTTGTACCTGGGGTTGGTGGGGGCGGAGCACCTGCCGGCGCGGTTGGTGTCCGACCTGGACGCGTTCGAGTGGGACGACGCGACGGTCAAGGTGGACTGGGCGTTGGACGGGCCCGTGCCGTGGACGGCGGAGGGGGCGCGGTCGGCGGGGACCGTCCACTTGGGAGGGGACTTCAACGGGTTGGCGATGACCAGCACGGAGATCGCGTGCGGTCGGGTGCCGGGGACGCCGTTCGTGATCATGGGGCAGATGACGACGGCCGACCCGACGCGGTCGCCGGCGGGGACGGAGACGGCGTGGGCGTACACGCACGTGCCGCGGGGTGAGCGGTGGCCGGAGGACCGGTTGCAACGGCGTGCGGACGAGGTGGAGGCGTTGGTGGAGCGGCACGCGCCGGGGTTCCGGTCGCTGATCCGGGGGCGGTTCGTGCAGGGGCCGGGTGAGCTGGAGGCGCGCAACCCCAGCCTGGTCGGCGGGTCGATCAACTCGGGCACGGCGGCGATCCACCAGCAGTTGGTGTTCCGGCCCGTGCCGGGTCTGGGGCGTGCGGACACGCCGGTCGACCGCCTGTACCTGACGTCCGGTTCGGCCCACCCCGGCGGCGGCGTGCACGGCGCGGCCGGCGCGAACGCCGCCCGTGCCGCCCTGTCCCGCAACGCCCTGACCGGCGACGCCTACCGCCTCCTCCTCCACACCCTGCACCGCTCCCTCTACTAACCCGCGTGTCCTACGTCCAAAACGCGCGTGTCCTACGTTCAGGACGCGCGTGTCCTACGTCCAGAACAGCCGAGTTGAGCGTTCAGGGCAGGCGGCGTGTTCTGAGCGTTCAACACACGTGTTCCCAACGTAGGACACACGTGTTCCCAACGTAGGACACGCGCGTTCCAGAGGTAGGACACGCGGGGTCAGGGGTTGGGGTTGCGGGCGGCCTGGTCGGCCAGGCGGCGCAGGGTTTCGCGGTTGCGGGGGATCAGGTAGACGGACTGGGCCGGTTCGGGGAGCAGGGAGAGCGGGCCCTTGACGGCCTCCTCCAGCATGGTGACCTCGCAGCCCGTCGGGGTGGGGGCCAGCTCGAACCGGATGCGCGCGGCCCCGAACGGCCACAGGCGCGCTTCCAGCTCCAGCATCCGGGGCGGGTCCACGTCCAGCACCGTGGTCACGTCCTTCACCGCCAACGGCCACGCGCCCACGCTGTGGTGGATGCGGGTGCCGGTGCCCGGCCAGCCCGCGTCGACCTCGCGGATGTGCGCCGCGCCGACCACCCAGCCCGCGTACGACCAGCCGTCGGCCAGCACCGCGAACACCCGCTCCACCGACGTGGGCACCGCCCAGCGCACCTCGATCATGCGCCTCGGATTCCCCGCGCACGCCGGCGGAAACTCCCCGCCGGGGCTACTTGGCGCGCGTGCCCTTGAGCTTGACCAGGTCGGACTCGAACAGGTCCGCGACGACCGCCAACCCGCCCGCCGTCGCCGGGTCCGGCGTCGCGATGAAGGACTTGGTCGCGGACGGCCTGCCCACGAGCGAGAACCGCAGCTGCCCGGTCAGGCCCCGGGTGTCCACCTGATTCGTGTCCTGGAACGCCCGCAGCACGCCGTCACGCGTCAGGTCACGCTCCGCGCACGCCTTCTCCAGCACCGCCGCGAACGCCACGCCGATCACGTACCCGTGGTCCACCGACCCGGTCGGCTCCACGTCCGGGAACTCGCGCGTGAACGCCTCGGCCACCGCCCGCGGCCCCGGCTGGTCCGTGGCGAACGGCGCGATCGGCGACACGACCCGCAGCCGGGCCACCGCGGCCGCCGCCGCGGGCGACTTGAGGATCAACGGGTCGTAACCCACCGCGTTGACCAGGAACGGCACGTCCCAGCCGAGCCGCTCGGCGGTGACGACGGCCGTCGCGGTCTGCTGCGGCGACGTGCTGAGGAACACCGCCTTCGCCCCCGCCGCACGCAGCTCGCCCACCTGCGCGGCCACGTCCGCCGTCTCCGGCACGGCCTTCGCTACGAGGTCCATGCCCCACTGCCCGGCCGCGAACGCGCTGCCCTCCAGGGCGTTGCGGCCGTAGTCGCTGTCGACGTGGACGTGCCCGATCGTGTCGCCCTCGCGGATCAGCCCGGACCGCTTCAGGTGGTCCAGGCCGTTGATCACGTCGAGGTCGTACGTGGTGCCGACGATCATCATGTGCGGGTTGCCGAGCAGGCTCGCCGACCACGACGCGGGCGCGGCGACGGCGCGGGTCTGCATCAGGTCCGGCTCGATGGCCTCGGTCATCGGCGCGCCGGTGACGTCCATGAACCCGAGCACCTGCGGCTCCAGCTCGAAGTACGCGTCCAGCGCCCGGTTCACGTCGTACCCGTGGTCGGCCTGCTTCAGCTCGACCTTGCGCCCGCAGATGCCGCCGCGCTCGTTCAGCTCGCCCAGGAACAGCTCGTAGCCCTTGATCCGGACGAGCGACGTGGCCGAGAACGGTCCGGTCATGTCCGTGAGCACGCCCAGGGAGATGGTGTCGTCGGTGACGCCGGGCCCGGTCTTGACCGGCGTCTCCTCCGCGGCCCCGCACGCGGTCGCGGCCAGCAGGGCGAGCACGGCCGATCCGACGACGAAGTTGCGCACCAACGGGACTCCCACCGCGCTCAGGTTACCGACGGGTAAGGAGTATTGACAGGCATCACCCGGATCGCCTAATCATGTGACATACCGCACGGTCGGTGAGCATTTCGGTCGCACTTCCGCTCCGCGCCGCCGGCGATTGCCACCCGTTCAGATCAACATTCACGACCGATGCGACCCGGGGTGGACCGACGGCCAGCGGGGTGCCCCCGCCGAACGATTCGGGTTCTAATACTGGGGCCGGTCGAGACCCCGCCCGCAACCGGAACCGCCTGGAGAGCGCATGACGCCACCGCGAACCAGCTCCCCCGTCCTGGTGGGTCGGGGCGACGAGCTGGCCGCGGTGCTGGACGCGGTGGCCGCGCAGCCGTCGGTGGTGCTCGTGGCGGGCGAGGCCGGGGTGGGCAAGAGCCGGTTGGTGCGCGAGCTGCTCGGCCGGGCGGAGCTGCGGCCGCTGCGCGTGCTCACCGGGTTCTGCCAGCCGCTGCGCGAGCCGTTCCCGTACGGCGCGGTGCTCGACGCGTTGCGGAACGTGGGCGACTACCTCGGTCGGGCGTCACTGAGCCCTGTGACCGGTGTGTTGCGACCGTTGCTGCCCGAACTCGCCGGGCGCCTGCCCGAGCCGCCCGAGCGCCCGGACGACCCGCGCCACGAACGGCACCACCTGTTCCGCGCGGTGCGCGAGCTGCTGTCCGCCCTCGGCCCGGTGCTGCTGGTGGTCGAGGACCTGCACTGGGCCGACGACGGGTGCCGCCACCTGCTGCGCTTCCTGATGGCCGACCCGCCGCCGAACCTGACCACCCTGGTCACCTACCGCCGTGAGGACGCGCCCGGCGGGATGCCGCTGGGCAGCGCGTACCGGCCGCCCGCCGGGGTGGCGTCGGCGCTGGTCGAGCTGGGCCCGCTGGACGTGGACCAGGTGCACGACCTCACCGCCGCGATCCTCGGCGTGGAGGCGGTGCCCGCCGGGTTCGCCGCCCGCCTGCACGAGCGCACGGCCGGCATCCCGTTCGTGGTCGAGGAGGTGCTGCGGGCCGTGCGCGCCCCGGACTGGCGGCTGCTGGACGCGGTCGGCGTGCCCGCGCTGCTGCGCGACGCGATGGCCGAACGCCTGGCCCGGCTGCCCGCCACGGGCCGGCGCATCGCCCAGGCCGCCGCCGTGCTCGGCGTGCCCGCCACCGAACGGCTCCTCGCGGACGTGGGGGCCGTCGCCCCGGACCGGGCCCGGGCCGCGCTCACCCACGCCCTGCACAGCGGCGTGCTGCACGAGACCGCCGACGTGCGCTACGGCTTCCGGCACTCGCTCGCCCAGCAGGCCGTCTACGACACGCTCACCGGTCCCGAACGGCAACGCCTGCACCTGCGCGCCCTGCACGCCCTCGAACACGCCTCCCCGCGCCCGCACCGGCAGTTGGCCGAGCACAGCCGGCGCGCCGGGCTGGCGGCGGACTGGCTGCGGCACGGCGAGGCCGCCGCCGACCGGGCGCTGGAGGTCGGCGACCCGGCCACCGCCACCCACCTCTACCGGCGGCTGCTGGACGAGGCGTCGCTCACGCCCGCCGACGTGGACCGGCTCGCGGTGAAGCTCGGGCAGGTCGCCCGCGGCGGGCTGGACCAGCGCGACCCCCGTGCCACGCTGGAACGCCTGCTCGACGACCGGCGGCTGTCCACCGCCGCGCGCGGCGAGGTGCGGCTCAACCTCGGGTTCCTGCTGATCCGGCAGTTCGACGGCCCGCGGCACGCCCGGGAGGTCGTCGAGCGCGCCATCGGCGAGCTGGCCGACCGCCCGGACCTGGCGATGCGGGCGCGGGCCGTGCTGGCCCAGCCGTACTTCGGCGGCACGCCGCTGGCCGAGCACCTGCGGTGGCTGCGCGAGGTGGAGGCGTTCATCGGCTCGTGCGCGGACGAGGAGACGCGGTACGCGCTGCTGGCCAACCAGCTCGGCTCGCGGATGTCGATCGGCGACCACACCGTGATGGCGGAGCTGGACCGGCTGCCCGACACGGCGGCGGACGTGACCGTGCGGCGGCACCTGGCGCGGGCGCACTGCAACCTGGCCGACGCGTTCGCCCTGGTCGGGCACTTCGACCTGGCCCGCGACTTCCTCGACCGGGGCCTGCGCCTCACGGTCGGCGCGGGCGTGCCGTTCACCGAGGGCACCGGCCAGTCCACCCGCATCCACCTCGACTGGTACCGCGGGGACTGGGCGACGCTCGCCGACCGGGGCGCGCGGCTGCTGGAGGAGTACCGCGAGATGCTGCCCGTCGCCGGGGAGATCGACCTGGTGCTGGGGTGCCTGGCGGTGGCGCGGGGCGACTGGGCCGCGGCCGAGCGGCACCTGGGTGCGTGCGGGGTGCGGTCGGTGGAGAACGCGATCACGCCGGTGGCGCTGGGCGGGTTCGCCGCGTCGGCGCGGCTGTGGCTGGAACGCGGAGACCCGGCGCGGGCGTGCGCCGAGGCGGACCGCGGGCTGGACCTCGCCCGGCGCAAGGGCGTGTGGGCGTGGCTGGGCGAGCTGGCCCCGGCGGCGGTGGACGCGTTCTGCGCGGCCGGGCGGGTGGCGGACGCGGTCCGGCTGGTGGCGGAGTTCGACGCCGGGCTGGCCGACCGGGACGCGCCGCTCGCGCACGTGGCGCTGAAGACGTGCCGGGCCTCGCTCGCGCTGCGCGAAGGTCGGGACGACGCGGCGGCGCTGCTGGAGGACGCGCGCCGGGCGGCCGACGGGCTGGGGTTGCGGTACTACTCGGCGCGGCTGTCGGAGCGGATCGCGGTGCTGGCGCTGGAGCGCGGTGACGGGACCGCGGCAGCCGCGCTGGGCGAGGTGGCGGCGCGGTTCGACGCGCTGGGCGCGAGCCGGGACGCGGCGCGGTGCCGGCACGCGGTGCGCGGCGCGGGCGTGGCCACGCCGTCACGGCGCGGTCGGCGCGGCTACGGCAACGCGTTGTCGCCGCGCGAGCGGGACGTGGCGCGGCTGGTCGCGCAGGGGCGGACGAACCGCGAGATCGCCGAGGTGCTGTTCCTGTCGCCGCGCACGGTGGAGCAGCACGTGGCGCGGGCGTTGCGCAAGCTCGGCGTGGCGTCGAGGGCCGACCTGGTGGTCTGAGCACGGGAACGCCGCGAGGGTGGCGGGGGTGTCCCGCCGTTCCTCGCGGCGTCGCGTCAGACCGGTACGTCCGCTACAGGTACGAGCGCTGGCCCCACGGCATCGCCGCGGCGAGCTGCGCCCGCCGGCCGATGTCGAGCTTGCGGTAGATGCGGGTGATGTGGAGTTCGACGGCCCGGGTCGACACCGAGAAGTGCTCGGCGATCTGGCGGTTCGTCATCCCCTCCAACATCATCAGGGCGATCCGGTGCTCGTGCGGCGTCAGCGGCTCGCGCGAGCGCGCCTCGGCGCTCTGCCCGTCGCGCGGCCGGACCATGCCCGGCACGCGCTCACCTTCCGGCACACCCAGCAGCACGTGCCACTGGCGTATGCGAACCTCGGCGATCGACTGCGATCGCACGTACGGGTCACCGCGCACCAGGTCCCGGGCCGCGGCGTCGTCGGGCACCTGCACGATCAGCAGCACGCCGGAACCGTCGGCCCACGGGCCGGTTCCGACGAGCACACCCTGCTCGGCGAGCGGACGCCAATATTCCCGGTGCGCGAGATGAATGGATCTCCGCACCTGGCGCGCATCACGAAATGTCAACTCAACGGCGAAAGCCACTGGACTGATCCCCATTTCATTCCGCGGCCGACTTTCGCCACATACTCAACTGGGGCGTTTATTAACTGTCAAGTGAGACACATCACAACAGGGATATGGGAACCCGATGGCCCTCATAGCCGCTTTTCGGAGCAGTGCTCCGCACAGCGGTCGTCGGCGGGCGCGAACACCTCACGGTAGCCGGGTCGGCCGCCCGACGCCCGCGCTTCGACCAGGTCAGTACGGGTGGCGCGGCGAATGGCCGCCGCGTCCAAATGAGACGACGGCCGCCACGACCCCCGCGAACAGGGCCGGGTCGGTCGGCACGCTCCGCCCGGGACCGCCCGGCGCGGCGGTCAAGGGGTTCGGGCTGAACGGTCCACGAACACAGTGGCAGATTTTCACCCGCGCTGGTCCATTCGGGCACGTGCTTTTCGGCATTCCGGACGCGTGTAGGGTGCACGCCCGTGGCAGCGCAACTCCTCCGCCTCGAGCGGGACGCGGCAGGGCTGGCCGTGCTCACGGTCGCCGCGCCCCCGCTGAACCTCTACACCGGCGAGTTGCAGGACCTGCTGGAGGCGGCGGTCGAGGACCTGGAGGAGCGGCCCGCGCGGGCGTTGCTGATCCGCTACGAGGGCAAGGTCGTCAGCGGCGGCGTCGATGTGGCGCTGTTCGCCGCGCGGAAGACGCCCGCGCAGGCCAAGGCCCTGTTCGACCGGATGCTGGACCTGCCGGAGCGGGTGGCCGCGCTGCCGTTCCCGACCGTGTTCGCGGCCCACGGGCTGTGCCTGACCTGGGCGTTCGAGGTCGCGTTGGCGTGCGACGTGGTCCTGGCCGCGCAGCGGGCCAGGTTCGGGCTGGTGGAGAAGGTCATCGGGCTGACCCCGACCATGGGCGGCACGCAGCGGCTGGCCGCGCGGGCGGGCGTGGGGCGGGCCAAGGAGCTGGTGATGACCGGCGAGCGCTACGACGCGGCCACGCTGGAGCGGTGGGGCGTGGTGAACCGGGTGCTGCCCGACGAGGGGTTCGACGACGCGGCGCTGGAGTTCACGCTGGCGCTCGCGGCCGGGCCCACGGTGGCGCACGCGGCCACCAAGCGGGTGCTGGCGCACTTCGAGAGCGGCGGCGTGGCGGAGGCGAACGAGCACGTCGCGGCGATCGCGGCCGAGCTGTTCGACACCGAGGACCTGCGCGGCGCGGTGCGGTCGTTCCTGACCGACGGACCGGGCAAGGCGACGTTCAGCGGTCGCTGACCTTCGCCCGCGCCTCGGGGGTCGGTGGCGGTCGCCCTAGCGGGGGTCGTAGGCGGCGGAGCCGTACCAGGCCAGGGCGGAGCGCAGCTCGACCACGTCCCGGTCGCGGCGCTTGCGGTAGCGCTCGTGCGAGATCGGGTAGACCCGCAGGCCGCCCTGGTGCCGGGTGAAGCTGCCGCGGCCCAGGGTGTCCGGGGTCTTGGCGGCGGGCACCAGCCAGACCACGAGCCACGGGCGGGCGTGGTGGGCCTCGACCTTGACGCGGGCGATGGCGTACCACGGGAGGCGGTGCGAGCGGGCGCCGTTGGACAGCGTGATGCCGTCGGGGCCGACGTCGAGGGTGAGCGGCGAGCGGGCGACGCCGATCAGGAGCCGGACGCCGGCCAGCGCGAACGCCAGGAACGCGACGAACGCGGCCAGCCGCACCGCGCCCGGCGCGCCCGACGCCGAGTCCGCGACGGAGGCGGTGACGAGGGCGGCCACCACGTTCGCGCCGGCCCAGCTCAGGCCGACCGCGCGGGAGGTCTTGAAGCGGACGCCGGTGGGGCGGACGTCCTTGCGGTCGGGTTCGGCCGGGACCGGGTGGCGCGCGACCGCCGGGAGGTTCGTCGCCGCGGGGGCGACGAGGGTCGGCGGCTTGGGCGGCGGGTCGTCCACCAGCACGCGGGTCGGCGGCTTGGCGGGCAGCTTGCTCAGCTCGGTGTGCCGTTGCTCGACCATGGTCCGCACGCGCGGCGGCAGCCAGGACGGTTCGGCCGACGGCGGGCCGATCACCTCCAGCAGGCGCGCGGGCGTGGGGCGGTGCTCCGGTTCGCGGACCAGGCACGGCACGATCAGCGGCACCAGGCCCGGCGGCACGCGGGACAGGTCGGGCTCCTGGTGGACCACGCGGTAGACCAGCGCGGACGTGGCGCCCTCGCCGAACGGCCCGCCGCCGGTCGCGGCGTAGACCAGCACCGAGCCGAGCGCGAACACGTCGCTCTGGGCGGTGATCCGCCGGCCGACGACCTGCTCGGGCGAGAGGTAGCCGGGGGTGCCGAACACGATGCCGGCCTCGGTGAGCGCGGAGTGCTCCAGGGCGCGGGCGATGCCGAAGTCGATCACGCGGGGGCCGTCGTCGGCCAGCAGGACGTTCGACGGCTTGAGGTCGCGGTGGACCAGTCCCGCGCCGTGGATCGCGACCAGGGCCTCGGCCAGGCCGCCGGCGAGGCGGCGCACGGCGCGTTCGGGCAGCGGCCCGTGGTCCTGGACGGCCTGCTGGAGGCTCGGGCCGGGGATGTACTCGGTGGCCATCCACGGCCGGTCGGCGTCCGGGTCGGCGTCCACGACGGTGGCGGTCCAGAAGCCGCCGACCGCGCGTGCCATCTCGACCTCGCGGCGGAAGCGCTCGCGGAACTGCGGGTTGTCGGCCAGCTCGGCCCGCGCGACCTTGACCGCGATCGGCCGCCCGCCGCGTGACCGCGCCAGGTAGACCGACCCCATCGCGCCGCGGCCGAGGGCGGCGAGCAGCGTGTAGTCGCCGATCCGCGACGGGGCGTTCGGGGGCAGTGGCTGCACGACACCCACACTAGAGGGGCCGGCCGCCCCGGTCGGCCCGGACGGCGGGGTTCGCGGCGCAGGCCACAACCGCGCAACCTCGGGCGGGGTCGTGCAGTCGAGGGTGTCTCGGGACCGGGTCGGGCGTCCTGAGCGTTGAACTCAGGGGTCCTGGACGTACGACTCACGCGTTCTGGACGTAGGACACACGCGTTCTGAACGTAGGACACGCGGGTTCTGAGGGTAGGACACGGGTGTTCTGGAGGTTGGACACGCGGGTTTGGCGGGTGGGCTCACGTGGTGGTGAGGGTGAGGAGGGTTCGGGTTCGGGATTGCCAGGAGTGGGGTTGGACGGAGGTGCGCAGCGCCCGGGGCGGGAGCAGGGGGCCGTCGGACAGGGTCCGGCGCAGGGCGTCGACGAACTCGGCGTGCGAGCGGGCGGCGCGGACGCGGTCGGTGTAGTGGGCCAGCTCGGCGAAGTCCGTGCTGACGACCGGAAGGCCCAGCGCCAGGTACTCCTTCAGCTTGATCGGGTTGGACCGCTTGATCCAGTCGTTGTCCTGCCACGGCATGATCGCCACGTCGAACGCCGAGCCGTAGGCCGGGATCAGGTCGTACGGGCGGAAGCCCAGCCAGTGCACGTTGGGGTACTTGTCGAAGCGCTCCATGGGGTGCGTCGCGTCGCCGATCAGCACCAGGGACGCGTCCGGCAGCTCGGCGGCGACGCGTTCCAGCAGGTCGAAGTCGACCACGAAGTCGTCCAGCGCGCCGAAGAAGCCGATCCGGGGGCCGGGGACGGCGCGGACGTCGTCCGGCCACTCGTGCTGCGGCCGCGCGGTGAAGTGGTCGACGTCCACGCCGTGGTCGAGGAAGTAGGCGCGGGAACCGGTGCGCGCCCGCTCCTCCTCCATCAACGCGTGGCTGACGTACACCACGTGGTCGGCGTGGTCCAGGAGCTGGTTCTCCAGCGCCTCGATGGACGCGCGGTCGGCCTCGGGGAAGTCGGAGTGCCGGTCGGAGCGGTTGAACACCAGGCGGTGCCGGCGCATCGGCGCGACGACGTCCCACGCGGTCGGGATGGTGACCATGATCACCGGCGTGCGCAGGCCCAGCGCCAGGGCCACCGCGCGCACCTGGACCCGGACGAGCACGGCGTTGACCTTGCGCAGCAGCGGCGAGCCGTAGAACGGCAGCGGCAACGGCGACATCACGTAGAAGTCCGGCAGCGGCCGGCGCACGAACTTGGCCACGCTGCGCAGCTTGCGCAGGATCCGCCGGGACACGTGCGTGCTGTTGCCCCGGGTGGGCATCCGCATGCCGATGCTGTTGACCACCAGCACCCGGCGGTGCGCGGCCATCGACCGCATGAGCTGGAAGTCCGAGTGCGCCCGGTTGTGGTACCACCAGTCCTGCGCGGAGAAGCACACCCAGCCGGGCTCCGCGCCCGCGCCGGGCCGCTGCGGCCACCGCCGCCAGCGCAGCAGGTCGCCGACGGCACGGCGGTGCTTGGCCCCGCGCGGCAGGCGCAGCAGCTCGTTCAGCAGCACGGCCCACCACATCGCGAACGCCGCCCACCGACCGTTGCGCTCGCGCACCATCCGCACCCGGTTCGTGGTGGCCATCGACCACAGCACCGGCGACGTCGACTGCTCGCCGCCGAGGTGCACGGCCCGCGCGCGCGGCTCGTAGCGCACGGCGTGCCCGCGCCGGCCCGCGCGCAGCATGTACTCGGTCTCCTCCGAGTACAGGAAGTACCGCTCCTCCAGCACGCCCGTCGCCTCGCGCGCCTCGCGGGAGATCAGCCACGCCGCGCCGGTCGCCCAGTCCGCCGTCCCGGCCGTCTCGTACCGGATCGGGTCGACCACCAGCTCGCCGAGGGCGGCGGACCGGCCCGCGCGCGGGCCGCCGAGGATCGCCTCCCCCAACGCGCGCAACGGGTTCGGCGCGCGGCGCAAGGACAGCTGCGGCGCGCCGTCGGGACCGGTCAGCCGGGGCACGGCGATGCCGGTGCCGGGCAGGGACAGCGCGGCGCGCAGCAGCGCGACGGCGTCCGGGTCGAGCCGGACGTCGGGGTTGAGCACCAGCACGTCGCAGTCGGGCGCGGCGGCGAACCCGGCGTTGACGCCCGCCGCGAACCCGTCGTTGGCGGTCCGCGCCACGACCTGCGCGTGCGGGGCGACGCGGGCGACGATCGCCACCGTGTCGTCGGTGGAGGCGTTGTCCACGACCACGACCCGGCTGTCCGGGATGGACGCCAGGGCCGCGTCCACGGACCTGAGGCAGTCCTCGACGACCTCCGCGCTCTGGTAGGTCACGACGACGACGGCAAGCGGCACTTCTACTCCCCGATCCGGGCGCCGGCGGTGGTCTGGTCGCCGGCGGTCCCGGCGGTGGTGCGGCGGAGGCGGGTGCGCAGCGCGCCCCCGAGCAGGCGGAAGGCGAACGGCAGGTCGTCGCGCAGGTAGCGCTTGGCCAGGCGGCGCGGTTCGAGGGCGAGGCGGTGCAGCCACTCCGCGCCCATCTTCTGCACCACGCCCGAGGCCCGCTTGAACTCGCCCGCGGCCATCGGGATGCCCGCGCCGCAGCCCAGGAACCACGCCCGCGGCAGCTCCGCGCGCAGCAGCCGGATCAGGCGTTCCTGCTTGGGGAAGCCGAGCCCGACCAGCACCAGGTCCGGCTCGGCCCGCACCACCCTGGCCACCGTCGCGGCGGTCGCCCCCGGATCGGCGTCGAAGCCGAACGGCGGCGAGTCCGTGCCCGCGACCCGCAACCCCGGGTACCGGCCGGCCAGCACCTCGGCGGCCTTCTCCGGCACGCCCGGCTCGCCGCCGAGCAGGTACACCGAGCGGCCCTCGCGGGCGGCGGCCCCGGCCAGGGTGAACACGAGCGACGACCCGGTGACCCGTTCCGGCACGGGCACGCCCGCGAGCCGGCCCGCCCACACCACCGGCATGCCGTCGGCCACGACGAGTTCCGACTCGGCGATCAGCGCGGCCAGCTCGGGGCGACGGGTGGCGGCGCGCACGATGTCCACGTTGGCCGTGACGATCGCGCCGCCCTCGGCCCGCCGCCACGCGGCGGCGACGTGATCGGCGACACCGGACTCGCGGACGGACCACACGTCGACTGCGCCCACGCGGACGCGGGGCTGCGGGAGTTCCGGCATACCCGCGTCATCGGGTTCGGCGTGGTCCCCGTTACGACGGGGCCCGCACCGGTAACGGTCACCGCACGTGACCGATAACGGGGGCATGTACGTAGCGTCCGTCCGGCCGAGCGAGCGGGTCAGGGGCAAGGTGCCGGGCACGGTGGTCGCGCTCGGCGCGGTGAGCCTGCTGACCGACGTCTCGGCCGAGATGGTCACCGCGTTCATGCCGGTCTACCTGCTGTTCACGCTCAACATGGGCTACGCCCAGTTCGGCGTCCTGGACGGCCTCTACACGGGCGCGACGGCCGTGCTGCGGCTCGTCGGCGGGCACGTCTCCGACCGCACGCACCGGCACAAGGCGATCGCGGCGGTCGGTTACGGGCTGTCGGCGGTGACGAAGCTCATCTTCCCGGTCGTGGGCGCGTCGGCGTTCGGCATCGGCGCGGCCATGGCGGCCGACCGCGCGGGCAAGGGCCTGCGCACCGCGCCGCGGGACGCGTTGATCTCGCTGGCCACGCCGCCGGACCGGCTCGGCGCGGCGTTCGGGTTGCACCGCAGCATGGACACCGTCGGCGCGCTCCTCGGGCCGCTGGTGACGTTCCTGCTGCTGTACGGCATCGGCACGGTCGCGGGTCCGGTGTTCGTGGTGAGCGCGTGCTTCGCCGCGGTGGGGCTGATCGTGCTGGTGGCGTTCGTGCGGGAGAACCCGCGCCCGGTGCTCGCCGGGCCGCGCCCGTCGGTGCGGGCGGGCCTCGCGCTGCTGCGGGAGGCGGGCTACCGGCGGCTGGCGGTCGCGGCGGCCGTGCTCGGCCTCGCAACGCTCTCGGACGCGTTCGTGTTCATCCTGGTGCAGGACGCGACCGACGCGCCGCTGCACCTGCTGCCGCTGCTGCCGCTGGGCACGGCCCTGGTGTTCCTCGTGGCCGCCGCGCCGGTCGGGCGGTTGGCGGACCGGGTCGGCCGGTGGCCGGTGTTCCTCGGCGGGCACGTGCTGTTGTTGGCGGTGTACGTGCTGCTGCTCGCACCCGGCACCGGCTACCTCGGCGTCGGCGCGGCACTGCTGCTGCACGGCCTGTTCTACGCCGCCACGGACGGCGTGCTGTCCGCGCGGGTGAGCGGTCTCGTGCCCGAGTCGCTGCGCGCGTCGGGGCTCGCGGTGGTGCAGACCGGGCAGGCGTTGGCGCGGCTGGTGTCGTCCGTGGCGTTCGGCTTCCTGCTCCAGTTCGCCGCGTTCGGCGCCGCGGTGTGGGCGGCGATCGGGTCGCTGGCGGTGGCGGTCGTGGTGGCCTGGCGGCTCAACGCTCAGCGGCCGTAGTACCGCTTCCTGGCCTTCAGCGCGAACCGGGCGACCAACACCGTCGCGGCGACCACGAACCCGACGTAGATCACCAGGCGGAGGGCGAGCTTCTCCGGCCGCACGTCCAGCAGGGCCCACCACATCAGGACGCCCAGGCCCGCGCCGGTCAGGAGCGTGACCAGCACCGGGTGGCGGCCCGACCAGCGGTCGAGGCCGATGGCCCGACGCCGCGACCGCTCCGTCGGGAAGCTGCCGGGATCGGCGTCCTCGGCGAAGTCGATGTCCTTGTCGGAGTCGAAGCGCATGGCACTCCCCCGGGAGGTCGGTTCCGGTCCTCCCGGGAGGTGCCCCTCAGCCCCGCTCGCTACACGCGGTCAGAGCAGGCCGATCGCCCCGTGCGCCGCGGCACGGCCGTGGGTCGTGTCGCCCGCGTAGCTCGCCGTGTAGCCCCGGAGCAGGGTGGAGAGCCCCACCAGCAGCGGCACGTTCGCGTCGCACTGCGCCTTGCCCTGGGCGTTCGTGGTCGCGGTGCACAGCGGGTGGCCCTTGATCGTGCGGAAAGCGATCGCCTTGCCCGCCACCGGCCGGCCCGTGTGCGACTCGGTGAGCGTGGCGTCCAGACCCCGCGCGGTGAAGCCGAGCAGGCGCAGCTGGAGCTGCCCGTACCCGGCCACGAGCCTGGTCGGCGCGGGCGGGACGGCGTGGATCGCGAGGCCCACCGGGTTCGCCCCCACCGGGACCGAGCCCACGACCGCCAGGCTCGCGGTGTCCACGATGGACACCGTGCCGCTGTTGTAGTTCGTCACGTACGCCTTCGCGCCGTCCGGGGTGAGCGCGACGCCGATCGGCCTGCTGCCGACCGGGATCTGCGCCACCGGCGTCAACGCGACGAGGTCCACCACGGACAGGCTGTGGGCCTCGCTGTTGGTCACGTACGCCCGCGCGCCGTCGGGCGAGATCGCCACGCCGTGCGGGATGAAGCTCACCGGCACCGTGCCGAGCACGGCGTTGGACCCGGTGTCCACCACGGCCACGTTGTTGGAGAACTTGTTGACGACCACGAGCTTCGCGCCGTCCGGCGTCACCGCCACTGCGGTCGGGGTGCTGCCGGTCGGGATGTCGGCGATCTCGGTGTTCGTCGCGGTGTCCACCACGGACACCGTGCCCGGACCCACGACGTCGTGCGCCACGTACAGCCGCGTGCCGTCCGGGGTGATCGCGATGCCGTCCGCGTTCGCGCCCACCGGGATCGTCTCGGTGGTCGTCAGCGTGGCCGCGTCCACCACGGAGACGGTGCCCGCCGCGTAGTTGGACACGTACACGTGCCCGCCGGAGGGCGACACCACGACACCGGCCGGCCCGTCGCCGACCGGCACCGCCGCGTCCACGGTGTTGGTCGGCGTGTCGATGACGGTCAGCGTGTCGTCGCGCACGTTCGTGACGTACCCGCGCGTGCCGTCGAACGCGACGCCGACGCCGTACGGCGAGTCGCCGGCCGAGTCGACGAGCGTCGTGGTGACCGCGTTCGTGGCGGTGTCCAGCACCGACACCCCGCCGCCGTTGTTGGCGACGTACCCGAGCACGCGGACCGGGTCCTGCGCCGCCGCCGTGCCGGGCGGCACGAGCAGCAGCGCCGCTCCCAACGCGACCACGCCGCACGTGGCCGGCGCCTTGCGAAATCGTCCGAGCAGCACTATCGACCTCCAGGGGTTGGGGTCCCGCAGTGCTCCAATCGGCGGGGACCACTGCGCCGTTAGCGGGTCAGAATCGGTACACGTGCACCCCGTACGGCCCGAAGTCGTCCACGATCCGCCCGTCCACGATCGGCACGGTCCGGTCCTCGCCCACCACCGTGGCGGTGCCCGACGACGCCGGCACGGTCAGGGTGACGCGGGCGGCGCGGCTGCGCGGGTCGTCCTTGGTGCCGTCGGTCTGGGCCAGCACCCACCGCTCGTCGCCGACCCGCTTGTGCAGCACGGCCACCGGGATGCCGTTGTCGCTCCCGGCCGTCACGCCGGGCAGGTTGGGCGCGTTGAGCACCGGGGCGAGCGACTTCAGCCGCGCGTTGACGGCGGCGACCCGGGCGGTGATCTCCGGCCGCGTCAGCACGCTGGAGTACTCGCCGGTGCCGTCGGTGTAGAAGCTGTGCGCGAAGTAGTTGATGCCGGTCGCGCCGTGCAGGACGGTGTTCCACACGGCCGATTCGAGCTGGTCGGGTTGGATGATCTCGCCGCGGTCGTGCGGGTGCCCGGTCTCCACGAACCCGTACAGCGGCTTGTCCGGGCCGCACCACTTGCGCATGGTGTCGATGACCTGCCCGTAGCTGTACGCGCCGACGGTGTGGTTGCGGTCGGGGTGCGTCCAGCCGTAGTAGTCGGCCGACGCGATGTCCGCGGCCGAGCAGTACGTGCGCATGTCCTCTTCGTAGGACTTCTCGATGTAGCCGTAGCCGACCTCGCCGGTCGGGGTGCCCATCCACGGGCTGAAGTTGAGGTAGGTCGGCCGGGTCGGGTCCTGGGCGCGCACCGCGTCGGCGGCCTTCACGATCGCCGACGGCTGCATGTCGGGGTGGAACACGTCGCCGTAGACCTTGGTCATGTCCGGTTCGTCCGCGATCAGGTAGCCGACGTAGTTGCGGGCGTGCGCGGTGTCGGCCAGGACGTCGTCCACGCGGGTGCCGTCCACGTACACCCGCCAGTCGGTCTCGTGCAGGCCCTCCTGCCGGAGGTGCCACCACTCGTCCTCCCACAGCCCGATCCCGAAGTCGATGCCGATCTTCGGGAAGGCGCGGCCGAGCTTCTCGCCGTTCTCGACGCCGGACGGGTCCTGCATCCACACGTTGATCGGGAACACGGCCGGGTCGCCGGCGGGGTTCGGCCCGTTGGACCACTTGCGGTAGTAGTCGACGGACGGCCCCGGGGGCACGGCGGCCGGCGGTTCGGGCTGCCGCACCGGCTCGGCGGCGCACCCGGCCAGCGCCAGGGCCAGGGCGAAGCCGGAGGTCAGCGCCGCCGCGGTGCCCCGCCTCACCTCGGGGTCCGGACGCGGCCGCGCGCGGCCAGCACCTGCTTCGCCTTCTCGAAGCCGCCCGGTCCGAGCAGCCGCAGCGCCGCGTTCTTGGCCAGGTACCTCGCCCCGTCGCGGGCCGAGCGCAGCGGTCGCCCGACGAACCGGTCGCGGGCCAGCACGCCGCCCGCCGGTTCGGGCACGTCGTCCAGCGCCGCGCCGAACAGCGGCCGGTAGGGCGCGGGCGAGACCAGCCGGCCGCGTGTGCGGTTGCTCACGTTCCCGCCGTGCACGACCTGGAGCCAGCCCGGCGGCCCGCCCAGCGACACCACCTCGGCGTGCCGGTGCAGGCGGTTGTGCCAGTCGGCCCAGCACGTCACCGGGTCGTCCCAGGTCTCCCGCATGGACGCGAACGCGTTGTCGCGGTCGTGGTGGAAGAACAGCCCGGCCGGGCTCTTGACCAGACCGTTCGCCAGGTACAGGGCGGTGCGGCGGCCGGTCGGGCGCTCGGCCTGGAGCCGGGCCACGAAGTCCGCCGCCAGGCCGTCGTCGTTGTCGAGGTTGGTGGTGATCAGCGCCTCGCCCTTGACCGGGAAGAGGGCGGAGATGTCCTCGATCAGCTCTTCCCGGCCGACCTGCGTGCGGAACACCGGCGTGTACGCGTCGCCGTGCGCCTCGATGCGGTCCTTGAGCCACTGCGGGCTCTCCGGGTCGAAGTAGATGAGCCACCGGAAGTTCGCCGAGGTCTGCGCCGCCACCGACGGCAGGCAGTACCGCTCGAACAACGCGACGCGTTCGGTCAACCAGCCGTCCCGTGCCCGCACGACGCTTTCCGCGCCGACGGACGGCAGGTTGAAACGCGTCAGCACGACGTGGTCCATGGAGCCCCTTCCCGTATGTCCCGTACATCGGGATCGGGGCCGCGCCGTTAACGATCCGCGATCGGACACGATGTGTAGGGCGTGACTGAGCCCCCGGCACGACCAACGGTCGACGTCGTCATCCCCTGCTACAACTACGCGAGGTTCCTCCGCGCCTGCGTGCGGAGCGTGCTCGACCAAACCGGCGTGGACGTGCGGGTGCTGATCATCGACGACACGTCGAGCGACGACACGCCCGAGGTCATGGCCGAGCTGGTGCGCGACCCGCGGGTCGAGGGCCGGCGGCACGAGGTCAACCAGGGCCACATCGCCACCTACAACGAGGGCCTGCTGGAGTGGGCCAAGGCCGACTACACCGTGCTGCTGTCCGCGGACGACCTGCTGGCGCCGGGCGCGCTGGCCCGTGCCGCCGAGGTCTTCGAGGCGCACCCCAACGTCGGCATGGTGTACGGGCGGGTCGTCTACTACACCGCCGACGGAGTCGGTGATCGGACGACAGGTCACGACGACCCGAGACTTCCGCGCGTCGTCACTCCCCCGCCCGGTCGCACGGTGTGGTCCGGTGTGGACTGGATCGAGGCCCGCTGCCGCACCGGGCAGAACGTGCTGTCCTCGCCCGAGGCCGTGGTGCGCACGTCGGTGCAGCAACGGGTCGGCGGCTACCGGCCGGACCTGCCGCACGCCGGCGACCTGGAGATGTGGATGCGCATCGCCGCGGTGTCCGACATCGGGTACGTGCGCGGCAAGCCCGCGGCGTACTACCGGGTGCACCAGCAGAGCATGATGCGCACGCAGTTCTCGTCCCTGTTCGCCGACCTGGAGCAGCGGCAGGCGGTGTTCGAGCGGTTCTTCGCCGAGCACCCCGACCTGCCGCCACGGCTGCGGGCGCTGGCCAACCGGTCGATCGCCAAGGACGCCCTGTGGCGGGCGGTGCGCGCCTACGACCGCGACCGGTTGGCCGAGATCCCGGTGGACGAGCTGGTCGCGTTCGCCCGGCGGGTGTACCCCGACGCCACGCGGTTGCCCGAGTACGGCGCGTTGCGACGCCGCCGGGCGCTGGGGCCGAAGCTGTGCAGCCGCACGCAGGTGTTCGTCGGCAGCCACCTGGTCAAGCGGGGCCGGGGCCTGGTGTCCAAGCAGGTCTGGAAGTGGCGCGGGCAGTGACCGCCGGCCTGGAGCGGAAGGTCACGTCGGCGATCCGCTGGAGCGCGGTCAACAGCCTGGTGCAGCGGTTGGGCCAGGTGGGCGTCGGCATCCTCGTCGCCCGGCTGGTCGCCCCCGAGCAGTTCGGCGTGTTCGCCGTGGCGCTCGTGGTGATGAACATCGTGCTCAGCATCAGCGAGATGGGCGTCAGCGTCGCGCTCGTGCGCACCGACCGGCCGGTCGAGGAGCTGGCGCCCACGGTGACCACGCTGTCCATCGCCTCGGGCACGCTGCTGTGCCTGGTCTGCGTGCTCGGCGCGCCGTGGTTCGCGGAGGCCATGGGCACGCCGCAGGCCACCGGGGTGATCCGGCTCATGTCGGTGTCGCTGGTGGTGGCGGGCGTGTCGGCGGTGCCGGGCGCGCTGCTCCAGCGCGAGTTCCGGCAGAACCACAAGTTCGTCGCCGACACGTCGGCGTTCGTCGTGGGGACCGCCGTGACGGTGGTGCTCGCCCTGCTCGGGTTCGGCGCGTGGAGCCTCGCCTGGTCGCGGATCGCCACCAACCTGGTGTCCGCCGGCGTCATGTTCGCCTACACCGAGCGCTGGTACCGGCCCGGCTTCGACCCGCGGCAGGCGCGCGAGCTGCTCGCGTTCGGCCTGCCGCTGGCCGGGGCGAGCCTGCTCGTGTTCGGCGTGCTCAACGTCGACCAGATCGTCGTCGGCAGCGTGCTCGGCACCGTGCAGCTCGGCTACTACCTGCTCGCGTTCAACCTGGCGAACTGGCCGGTCGCCGCGTTCTCGCAACCGGTGCGCAGCGTCTCACTGGCGGCGTTCTCGCAGGTCAGGGACGATCCGGAGATGTTCGCGCGGACGTTCGCCCGCGCCCTGCGGCTGCTCGCGCTGGCCACCGTGCCCGCCTGCGTGCTGCTCGCCGTGCTCGCGGACCCGCTGGTCCGGGTCGTCTACGGCGAGCGGTGGGCCCCCGCCGCGCAGGCGTTGGCGCTGCTGGTGGCGCTCGGCGCGCTGCGCGTGGCGCTGGAGCTGGGCTACGACTACCTGGCCAGCGCGGGCCGGTCACGGGCCATCTTCGTCATCCACCTCGTCTGGCTCGCGGCGCTGGTGCCGCTGCTGGCGCTGGGCGCGCACGTGGACGGCATCCGCGGCGTGGCGGCGGCGCAGAGCGTGGTCGTGCTCGTGTTCATCGTGCCCGCGTACCTGGTGGCGTTCCGGCCCTACGGGCTGCGGGCGGGTGTCCTGGGTGCGGCGGTGGCACGTCCCCTGCTCGGCGGTCTCGTGATGGTCGCGGTCGCGCTCGGGGTGGAGGAGCTGGTCGAGGCACCGCTGTGGCGGCTCCTGGTGAGCGGCGCGCTCGCGTCGCTGGCCTACGCCGCCGTCGTCTACCCCCTGCGCCACGAGGTGCTGGGCCTGTTGCGGAGGAGTGGCACGTGAAGGTCGTCCGGCAGTTGCGGCGGCGGGCGCACCAGGTCACGCGCATCGTGCGCGAACAGGGTGTGCGCCAGGTGGGCGCCCGCGCGCTCGGTCGGGCGGCGCGGCGGTTCGGCGCGGACGCCGAGGTGTTCCCGGTGCGCCTGGAGGACGTGCGGGCGGCGGACCTCGGCGCGCCGCGGCCGGTGGTGGTGCCGCCGGTGCCCGCCGACGGGCGGCTCACCGTGAACTGGATCAGCACGCCGCCGTCGCCCGGCTCGGGCGGGCACACCACGATGTTCCGGCTCATCGAGCACCTGGAGTCGGTGGGCCACACGTGCCGGCTGTACCTGTACGACGTGTACGGCAGCCGTGCGGTCGACCACGAGCCGGTGATCCGGTCGGCCTACCCGGGGTTCCGCGGCACGGTGCACGACGTGACCGAGGGGATGGCCGACGCCCACGCCGTGTTCGCGACCGCGTGGATGACGGCCTACCCGGCGTTCAACGACCCGTGCGCGGGCCGGCGGTTCTACCTGGTGCAGGACTACGAGCCGTGGTTCTTCCCGGTCGGAGGGCTGTCCGCGCTGGCCGAGAACACCTACCGGATGGGGTTCCACGCGTTCACCGCGGGCCGCTACCTGGCGGACAAGCTGCGCACCGAGGTGGGCATGCCCGCCGACTTCTTCGACTTCGGCTGCGACGTCGGGCGGTACCGCCTGCGGGAGGGCGCGCGGCGGGACGGCGTGGTGTTCTACGCGCGTCGGCTCGCGCCCCGGCGGGCGATCGAGATCGGGTTGCTGGCGCTGGAGGTCTTCGCGGAGCGGCACCCGGACGTCACGATCCACACCTACGGCGAGAAGATCGGCTCGCTCGGGCCGCGGCACGTGGACCACGGCCTGGTCACGCCGGACGCGTTGAACGACATCTACAACCGGTGCTACGCCGGTCTCACGCTGTCGATGACGAACGTGTCGCTGGTGCCGCACGAGATGCTGGCCGCGGGCTGCGTGCCGGTGGTCAACGACGCCGCGCACAACCGGGTCGTGCTGGACAACGAGCACGTCCGGTACGCGCCCCCGACCCCGCACGACCTGGCCCGCGCGTTGTCCGACGTGGTCACCACGCCCGATTTCGACGCGGTCGCGCGGGCCGCGTCCGCCAGCGTGTCCGGCCGGTCCTGGGACGCGGCCGGGCACGAGCTGGAGAAGGTGCTCAGGCGGGAGCTGTCGGCCTGAGCAGGCGGCGCTGCGCCGGCCGTTCGACGAGCCGGTGCAGCAGCCAGGCCGCCACCAGCGAGGCGACGAGGAGCGCGCCGGCGATGCCCACCGCCCCGGCCAGGCCGAGGTCGTGCGGCCTGGCGACCTCGGCGACCCGCATCACCACCTGGTGCACGAGGTAGAACGCGAACGACACCTCGCCCAGGAGCACCGCGGTCCGGTTGCGGAAGGGCGACCGGGCGCCGGTGACGTCGGCGACCGCGACGGCCGGGATGAGCAGGGCGAGCGGGACCACCGTGCCCGCGACGTAGCCGAACGTGCCCGGCAGGTGACCGGAGCCGACGTAGCCGACCACGGCCAGCGCGCCGGCCGGGGCGAGGCCGAGCCCCACCC
>NZ_JBHYXZ010000040.1:0-60304 GCF_042752395.1 Actinosynnema sp. NPDC059335
AGATTTTATCCCCACCCCCCCGGCGCGTTGGTCCCCGACGGGTTGGGGGGGTCTCGCGGGGGGGGGCCCCCCCCGGGGGCGCCCGGGCCCGCCGGGGCCGGGGCGGGCGCGCGGCGCGCGGGCGGACATCAGGACTGGACGGTCTCGGTGCCCTCGGCCGGCGTGGCCGGCTTGTCGGTCGCCTCGGCGCCGACCAGCAGCTCCTGCTCCCACTCGGCCAGCGGCTCGTCGGTGGCGACGCCCGGCTCGGGCTTGTCGGCGCCGTCGGCGGCCTGGGTGCGGGCGCCGGAGCGCGCCATCAGACCGGCGGCCGCGGCCTCGGCCACGACCTTGGTCAGCAGCGCGGCGGACCGGATCGCGTCGTCGTTGCCCGGGATCGGGTAGTCGACCTCGTCCGGGTCGCAGTTCGTGTCGAGGATCGCCACGATCGGGATGTTGAGCTTGCGTGCCTCGCCGACCGCGATGTGCTCCTTCTTGGTGTCCACGATCCACACGGCGCTGGGCACCTTGGACATGTCGCGGATACCGCCGAGCGTGCGCTCCAGCTTGTCCTTCTCGCGGTTCATCATCAGGATTTCCTTCTTGGTGAAACCCTGGAAACCGCCGGTCTGCTCCATCGACTCCAGCTCCTTGAGCCGCTGGAGGCGCTTGTGCACCGTGGAGAAGTTGGTGAGCATGCCGCCCAGCCAGCGCTGGTTCACGAAGGGCATGCCGACGCGGAGGGCCTCGTTGGCGATGGCCTCCTGCGCCTGCTTCTTGGTGCCGATGAACAGGATCGACCCGCCGTGCGCGACCGTTTCCTTCACGAACTCGTAAGCCCGGTCGATGTAGGTCAGCGTCTGCTGCAGGTCGATGATGTAGATGCCGTTGCGCTCGGTGAAGATGTAGCGCTTCATCTTCGGGTTCCAGCGCCGGGTCTGGTGCCCGAAGTGCACGCCGCTGTCGAGCAGCTGCTTCATGGTGACGACGGCCATGGCCGGGTTCGCACCTCTTCGTTCAGGCGCGACCGGCCTCGGGCCGGCGCGCGTTCCGGTTCGTCGCGGCGGACCGGGTCGGACCGCCGCCCTGGTGCCCCTGCCGCCGTCCGAACCGGAGGACGTCTCGCCTCAGGACCGCCGGACGCCGTGACTCGACCACAACGGAATGGCCGGATCTGCATTGGCACGCGAAGTCGCCCCGCACTCACACGGGCCGCGCACCGAGTGTACGCCGACGGGGCCGGGGACCACGAACCGGGCCTGGAGTTGTCCACAGGGCTCCGAGTTGTCCACAGGTACGCGGAAGCCACTGGTAGCCCCCGGTGCGCCCCGCAATCCTGGACCCGTGACTCCCACCATGCGAACACTGCTGGTCCTGGCCTTGACAGTCGCCTCGACCCTACCCGTCCACCCGGTCGGCGGCCCGGCGTGGGCGGCCCGCCCGCAACGCTTCACCTGGCCGCTGGCACCACCGCATCAGGTGACACGCGCGTTCGAGGCCCCGGCGACGGCGTACGCCCCCGGCCACCGCGGCGTCGACCTGGCCGCGCCCCGCGACGCCCCGGTACTGGCCGCCGCCGACGCGGTGGTGCTGCACGCCGGTCGGGTGGCCCACCGGCCGGTGGTGTCGCTGCGGCACGCGGGCGGCCTGCGGACCACCTACGAACCGGTGGAGCCGACCGTCCGCCGGGGCCAGTTCGTGCGTCGAGGGGACCGGATCGGCACCCTGCGCGAGGGCCACGAGGGCTGCCCGACCGCGGCGTGCCTGCACTGGGGCGCGCTGCGCACCACCCCACCGGCCCCAGGCACCTACCTGGACCCACTGCACCTGCTGACCACCACCCGCGTCCGCCTGCTGCCGAGGGCCGACAGCGGCTGACCACCACCCGCACCCCCACGTGCATCCCACCGAACACCCGCACCCACCGCACTGCCCCGTGCCACGCACCACCGCACCAACCGCACGGCACCCGTTGCCAGGCCATTGCCGCTCCCGCCACCGCGTCCGGCCGTCACGCCGCGCCCCGCCGCATCCGCCCTGAACCCACTGGCTGCCGCGCGGTTCACCGGGGTCGCCACCAATCCCGGCCTCAACCCCACTGCGCCGGGCCAGGCTTCAACGCCACCGCGCCGGACCAGCGGACGGCCCCGCTCACCGCCCGGCGCAGCGAGGTTGAGGCAGCGGGATTGACGCAGCGGGTTGAGGCAGCGGGGTTGAGGCGGGGCAGCCACCGGGTTCGGGTGTCCCGTGCGGTCCGGTCCGGTGCCTGCCGTGCGGTGCGGCGCGTGCGGCGCAGGCGGCGCAGGCGCGGGCGGTGCGGCGCGGGTGCGGGCGGTGCGGCGCGGGTGCGGGCGGTGCGGCGCGGGTGCGGGCGGTGCGGCGCGGGTGCGGGCGGTGCGGCGCGGGTGTGCGGGGTACCCGCGGTGCGGTGCGGATGCGCGGGCTGCCTGCGGTGTGGGTGTGCGGTGCGGGTGTGCGGTGCGGTGCTCGTGGTGTGGGTGCGTGCGGTTCGCGGAAGGCCGTGGGCCGTGAGCCGTGGTCGGTGGCGGTCAGGTCAGGTCTCGAGTTGTTCGTTCAGCTTGGTGCGCAGGCGCAGGACCGCGCGGGTGTGCAGTTGGCACACGCGGGACTCCGTGACGCCCAGGACCTTGCCGATCTCGGCCAGGGTCAGGTTCTCGAAGTAGTACAGCGTGACCACGACGCGGTCCCGTTCGGCGAGCTGCGCGATCGCGTCGGCGAGCTGGCGGCGGCTGTCCTGGTCGACCAGGGTGGCGATCGGGTCCTCCGCGCCCTCGTCGGGCAGGGACTCCGCCAGCGACGAGCCGGCGCCGCCCGTGCTGCGGCCGGCGGCGATCAGCTCGTCCAGTGCCACCACGCTGGTGAGCTGGAGCTGCGCGTACAGCTCGCGCAGCTCGCCCAGGCCGATCTTCAGCTCGGCGGCCAGCTCGCGGTCGGTCGGGGTGCGCTGGAGGCGTCCGCCGAGGCGTTCGAGGGCGCGCTCCACGTCACGCGCGCGGCTGCGGACCGAGCGCGGCACCCAGTCCTGCGAACGGAGGTCGTCGAGGATCGCGCCCCGGATGCGCTGCATCGCGTAGGTCTCGAACTTGAGGCCGCGCTCGGGCTCGAACTTCTCGATCGCGTCGACCAGGCCGAAGATGCCGGACTGGATGAGGTCCGCCACGTCGACGTGCGCGGGCAGGCCCGTGCCGACCCGGCCGGCGACGTACTTCACCAGCGGCGCGTAGTGCAGCACGAGGCGGTCCCGCAGCGCCTGCTCGCGCGATTCGCCGTAGGTGTGCCACAGCGCGATGATCCCGGCTTCCACGTCGTCGGCGGTCCGCGACTCGGACGCCGCGTGCGCGGGCCTCCCGGGCACGACGTGCCCGTTCGCACGCGGCGGCTCGTCCACGTGGTGACCGTTCGTCCCAGCCGCGGAGCGCGCCGCCGACGAGGTCCCGACGTGCGCGGCGGAGGGAGAGGTCACGGTTGCGGTCCGCGAACCTCCCCCTGCGACGTCAGGAGCGGGGGTGGGTTCGGTCATGGATCGCCTTCAGCCGTTCGACGGTGACGTGTGTGTAGAGCTGAGTCGTTGCGAGCGTAGCGTGACCAAGGAGCTCTTGGACGGTGCGCAGGTCCGCTCCCCCTTCCAACAGGTGCGTGGCCGCTGAGTGGCGCAGGCCGTGGGGTCCGGTGTCGGCCGTGCCCGGCACGGCACCCACTACATCGTGGACAACCCTCCTGGCGGTACGCGGATCGAGCCGGCCGCCGCGCGCGCCGAGCAGCAGCGCGCGCTGGGAGCGGTCGTTGACCAGGGCTGATCGACCGTGTTCCACCCAGCGCCGTACTGCCCGTTCGGCCGGAACGCCGAACGGCACTGTGCGCTCACGACCACCCTTGCCCAGAACCCGAATCACCCTTTGGGAGTAGTCCACGTCGTCGAGGTCGAGACCGCACAACTCGGCGACCCGGACACCTGTTGCGTAGAGCAACTCCACCACGGCTCGGTCACGCAGCGCAACCGGATCGCCCTGTTCCGCACCTACTTCGGCAACTGCCATGGCCGCGCCGGCCTGGTCCGGCCGCAGTACGGCGGGGAGGGTCCGGTGCGGGCGGGGTGCGCTGAGCCGAAGGCCGGGGTCGGCGTCGAGCAGGCCCGTGCGGGTGGCCCACGCGGTGAACGTGCGGGCGGAGGCGGCGCGGCGGGCCATCGTCGTCCGGCTCGCGCCGGCGGAGTGCTGCGAGGCCAACCACGACCGCAGGCCGGCCAGGTCGATCGCTTCGACGGTGGCGTTCTCGGGCGCGTCGCCGGATAAGTGCGCCAGCAGCGCGACCGCGTCGCCGAGGTACGCGCGCACCGTGTGCGGGGACAGGCCGCGTTCCATCGCGAGGTGGCGTTCGTAGCGGTCCAGGGCCTCGGCGACGTCTCCGGGCAGCGCGCGGCGCAGGCGAACGAGGTCGGCACGACGTGTCCGAGCGGGCGGCGGCGGGGACATAGCCCCTGACGCTGCGCCCTTGAGCGCTCTTGGTCAAGTATCGCCACGCCAACTCCCCTTCTGGGAACGCTTCCAACCGGTTTCGGACCGTTCGGCGAGACCGGCCAGTTCCAGTTGTGGCAACAAAGCGCGCACCCGTGGCAGCTCCACCCCGGACTCCACCGCGATGGCCTTGGTGCTGTGCCCGACCGTCAGCCCGAGCGCTTCGAAGACCCGCATCGCGTCGCCCTGCGGCGGGTCCGGGTCGGTGTTGCGGGTCGCTTCGACGAGGTCGACGCCGAGCCGTCCGGTCGACTCGATGACCTCGGCGACGCTCGTCACCGGCAACGCTTGCCCCGACCGCAGCAGCTCGTGGCAGCCCGACGAGCTGATCGAGGTGATCGGCCCCGGAACCGCCATGAGCACCCGCCCGAGCGCGGCCGTGGACGCCGCGGTGTTCTTGGCCCCGCTGCGCTGCCCGGCTTCGACCACCACGGTGCCCTCGGCCAGGGCCGCGATGAGCCGGTTGCGGGTCAGGAAGCGGTGGCGCGCGGGCGTGTGCGTCGGCGGGTATTCGCTCACCAGCAGGCCGTGGCTCGGGATGCGCTCCAGCAGGGCGCGGTGGCCGGCCGGGTAGGCGACGTCGATGCCGCAGGCCAGGACGGCGATCGTCGGCCCACCCGCCGTGATGGCACCGCGGTGGGCGGCCCCGTCGATGCCGTAGGCCGCCCCGGACACCACCGTGACCCCGGCCTCGGCCAACCCGAACCCGAACTCGCCCGCGACGTGCTGCCCGTACCCGGACGCGGCCCGACTGCCCACCACCGCGACCGCGCGTTCGGTGATCGAGGCCAGGTCCGCCTCGCCCCGGACCCACAACGCCAACGGTTCCAGCCCGCACCGCAGGCCGTTCGCGGCGGCGAGGGTGAGGGCGTTGAAGGGCCACCGCGGCCACTCGTCGTCCTCGGGGACCACGAGCCGCCCACCGACCTTGGCGGCGGCCTCCAGGTCCTGCTCGGCCTGGTCCAACGCCCGCCGGGCCGAGGTCTGGCTGTCGACGGCCGAGGGCACCTCCCCGGCCCGGACCAACTCGGCCGCCCGCACCGGGCCGACCTCGGCCACGAACCTGACCAGCGCGGCGGCGGGCGGCTCCGCGACCCGGGAGAGGTAGGCGCGGGCCAGCCGGACGTCGTCGGTGGTCACGGCGACCTCCACCAGTCACGCGGGCGAGGGCGCGTGGTCCGGCTCGGTGCGCGGGCCACCACGAGGGGGAGGTCGCGGTCGGAGGCGGGGTCCGGGTCGCGGTCGGGCGCAGGGTCGGGGATGCGGTCGGCGGCACGGTCGAGGGCGGGGTCGGCGGCACGGTCGAGGGCGGGGCCGCAGTTGGGAGCACGGCCGCGGCCGGCGGCGGGGGCGCAACCAGGGGCGGGAGCGCGGTCGGGAGCGGGGGCGCAGTCGGGAGCGGGGTGCGTGTCGGTGGGTGGGCGGACCGCCTTGGAGCCGAGCGGGGCGGGACCAGCCGGCGGAGGCGTCGGTGGCGGAATGGTCGCCGGTGGAGGAGGTGGCGAGGCGGCCGAGGGCGAGGGTGAAGACAGGGAGGCAGGGGGCGGTGCGGCTGGCGGCGGATAGGTGGAGGGCGGTGACGTCGAGGACGGTGAGGTCGAAGGTGGTAGGGGAGGTTGAGGGGCGGAGGGTGGTGGGGTGGTGGTGCGGGAGGTGGGGTTGTTGGTGGTGGTCATGACTTCCTGCGCTCTCGGAACTCCAGGGCGGCTGCCACGTGGTCGGCTGTCGGTCGGTCCACCTCCGCCAGGTCGGCCAGGGTCCAGGCGACCCGCAGGCACCGGTCCGCGCCGCGGCCCGTCAGCGCGCCGGTGCTCAGCGCCCGGTCCAGGACGGTGGTCGCTTGGCGGGGCAGGGCGAACTCCCGCCTCAGGACGGGGCCGGGGACGTCGGCGTTGGTCAGCCAGCCGTGCTCCGACCAGCGCTCCGCCGCCCTCGTCCGGGCCTTCTGCACCCGCTCCCGCACGGCGGCCGTCGGTTCGGGCGGTCCGAGGTCCGCGGCGCTCATGACGGTCAGGGGGCGCATCACCACCCGCAGGTCCACCCGGTCCAGGAGGGGGCCGGACAGCTTGCTCTGGTACCGCCTGCGGGCGGCCGGGAGGCACACGCAGTCGATGTCCTTCGGCGGCGCGCACGGGCACGGGTTGGTCGCCATCACGAGCTGGAACCTGGCCGGGTAGCGGGCGATGCCGTCGCGCCTCGCCAGGCGCACCTCGCCCTCCTCCAGCGCCGTGCGCAGCGCCTCCAGCTTGGCCGCGCCGAACTCCCTCGCCTCGTCCAGGAACAGCACGCCCCGGTGCGCCGTGCTCATCGCGCCCGGCCTCGCCATGCCGGTGCCGCCGCCGATCAGGGCGACCACGGACGTCGAGTGGTGCAGTGACACGAACGGCGGCCTGGTGACCAGCGGCGCGTCCGGGCTGAGCAGGCCGGCGATGGAGTGCACCGCGGTGACGCCCAGGGCCTCCTCCGGCGACAACGGCGGCAGGAGGCCGGTCAGGCGCTGGGCCAGCATCGTCTTGCCCGTCCCGGGCGGGCCGGTCAGCAGGACGTGGTGGCCGCCCGCCGCGGCGACCTCCAGCGCCCACCTCGCCTCCGGCTGCCCCACCACGTCGGCCAGGTCCGGGCCGTCCGGCGGAGGGGCGATCGCGGGCGGGGTGGTGCGGTGCAGTTCCCGCTCGCCCGCGAGCCAGGCCAGGACGTCGGCCAGGGTCTCCGCGCCGAGCACCGTCATGCCCTCGACCAGCGCGGCCTCCGCCAGGACGTCCACCGGCACGACCGCTTCGGCCAGCCCCGCCCGCTTGGCCGCCAGCAACGCGGGCAGCACGCCCCGGACGGCGCGCACCCGGCCGTCCAAGGCCAGCTCGCCCAGCAGCACGGTCTCCGCCAGGCGCTCCCCCGGGATGGACCTCGCGGCGGCCAGGACCACGCACGCGATGGCCAGGTCGTAACCGGAGCCGTTCTTCGGCAGCGTCGCCGGGGACAGCCCCAGCGTCACCCGTTGCGACGGCCAGTCGTGCCCGCTGTTGCGCACGGCCGCCTTCACGCGGTCCTTCGACTCGTGCAGCGCGGCGTCCGGCAGGCCGAGCAACTGCGTCTTCACCGTGCCGACGCCCACGTCGGCCTCGATCTCCACCGGCACGCCGTCCACCCCGAACAACGCCACCGACCACGTCCGCGCGAGCGCCATCACACACCCCGCACGTGGTGCAGGCGGACCCGGCCGGACGGCGGCCACTCGATCGCGATCACGTCGAGCCGGATCTCCACCCGGCCGACCCGGTGGGCGCTCGACCAGCGCAGGGCCGCCTTGCGAATCCGCTCCACCTGCTCCGGCGTCACCGCCTCCAGCGGCGTCCCCCGCGAGGTGCCCGAACGGCACTTGACCTCGACCACCACCAACCGCGTGCCGTCGGTGGCGACGACGTCCAGCTCACCGTCCTCGCACCGCCAGTTGCGCGCCAGGATCGACAGGCCCTGGTGCTCCAGGTACCGGCACGCCGCGTCCTCGCCGCGCCGGCCCAGCTCGGTCGCCGTGCTCATCGCTCCCACCTCCGGAATCGGTCCTGGTTGCGACCTTGCCGGGGGTGGGGCGGGCTGACGAGCGGGAGTGCGCGAACTGTGGACAACTCCCGGGGCTGTGGACAGCTCCGAGGGAATTGTCGGTATCGCGTGGTATCGGCGCGAAAAGACGCGAAGGGGCCCGCCTCGCGGCGGGCCCCGGAGACTTCGCGGGTGTCAGGAGTTGAACGGGCCGTCCTCGGGCAGCCTGAGTTCAGGTTTGTCCAGCTCCTCCACGTTCACGTCCTTGAAGGTGATCACCCGGACGTTCTTCACGAAACGGGCGGGGCGGTACATGTCCCACACCCACGCGTCGGACATCCGCACCTCGAAGTAGACCTCGCCGTCCGCGTTGCGGACCTGCACGTCCACCGAGTTGGCCAGGTAGAACCGACGCTCGGTCTCCACGACGAACGAGAACTGGCTGACGATGTCGCGGTACTCCTTGTACAGCGACAACTCCATCTCGGTCTCGTACTTCTCGAGATCCTCTGCACTCATCACGCCTCCGCGCGGGTAATCATCGAATCCGCGCCCCTCCTCGTCGCGAGCCTGCCACCGCTGGTCTGCGGGGTTGTCCCATTCTGGACCACGGTGGCCGCGACCACGCCGCGCGCCACCCGGTGCGGCGGTTCCAGCCCGTGCCGGAGCGCCGCGGCGGTCACGTTCGCATACGACCAGCGGTGTTGCCCACTCGGGCCGTGCTCTGCCAGCGCCGCCTGGTGCTCGGGGGTGCTGTAGCCCTTGTGCACGTTGAACCCGTAGACGGGCAGCTCCTCGTGCAGGCCGGCCATGATCCGGTCCCGGGTGACCTTCGCCAGCACGGACGCCGCCGCGACGCACGCGGCCACCCGGTCGCCCTTGACCACCGGCATGTTGGGCGCGGTCAGGCCCGGCACCGGGAAGCCGTCGGTCAGCACGTACCCGGGGTGCGCCCCGAGCCGCGCGACCGCGCGCCGCATGCCCTCGATGTTCGCCACGTGCACGCCGATCAGGTCCACCTCGGCGGCCGGGATCACGATCACCGCGTAGTCCAGCGCGCGCTTGAGCACCAGGTCGTACATCCGGTCGCGCGCGGCGGCGGTGAGCAGCTTCGAGTCGGTGAGCCCGTCGAACTTCGCCGCGTCACCCGGCTTGAGCACGCACGACGCCACGACCAGCGGCCCCGCGCAGGCCCCGCGACCGGCCTCGTCCACGCCGGCCACCGGGCCGAACCCGCGCCGGTCCAACGCGGCTTCGAAGGCCCAGATGCCCGCGGCCTGCCGTACCTGGACGCGAGGCGGCTTGCGGATCACCCCTCGACCCTATCTCAGCCGCGAACCCCGGAGCCGGGCCCTCACGCGCTTGCCGAGCAGCAGCACGGGCCACGCCGCCGCGAAACCGACGCCCACCGGCAGCGCGTCCTGCCACGCGGGCGCGCCGATGGCCGTGACCTGCGGGTTGTGGTCGCCGATGCCCTGCCAGCGCGACGGCGGCAGCACGATCACCCGCGCCTTGCCCACCACGTTGTCCACCGGCACCAGACCGCCCTCGCGGCCGTCGCCCTGGCACCGCGAGTCGCACGAGTCGTTGCGGTTGTCACCCAGCACGAACAGGTAGCCCGGCGGGATCTTCAGCTCGGCGAACGACTCCTGCACCGTGCTGCGGCCCGGGGCCCAGTACACGTACGGCTCGTCCAGCGGCTTGCCGTCGACCACGACCCGGTTGCGGTCGTCGCAGCACTGCACGGTCTGCCCGCCGACCGCGATGACCCGCTTGACGAAGTCCTCCTCGTTCGGCGCCGGGAACCCCAGCAGCGAGCCGAGGCCCTGCACCGCGCGGGTCACCGGGTTGGTCGGCTCGGCGGCCACGAAGTCCTGGTTGATCCAGGTGTCCGGGCCGTGGAAGACGACCACGTCACCCGGTTCGGGGTCGGTGAAGTCGTAGGTCAGCTTGTCCACCAGCACCCGGTCGCCGAAGCAGCCGCCGGAGCAGCCGTGCAACGTCTGCTCCATCGACTCCGACGGGATCATGTAGACCTTCGCCAGGAACGACTGGATCAGCACCGCGAGCACCACCGCGACACCGATCAGGATCGGCAGCTCTTTCCAGAACGAGCCCTTGCGCTTGGTCGATTTGCGCGCGCGGGCACGCCACCGCTCGACCTTCTCCTCGTGCTCCGGGTCCCCCTCGTCGGAGGAGCCCCGGGACGATGCGACGTCCACCACCCCGCCAGCGTACCGATCAGGGCTGTGAGGCCCTGGTCAACCGCCTGCGCAACCGGCGACCGAAGAACACCAGGGGCCACGCCGCGGCCAGTCCCGCGCCCGCCGGGATGGCGCTCTGCCACGCGGGCGCGCCGAGCGCCACGGCCTGCGGGTTGTGGTCGCCGATGCCCTGCCAGCGCGACGGCGGCAGCACGATCACCCGCGCCTTGCCGATGACGTTCTCCTCCGGCACGGTGCCCGCCACGCCGCCGCCGCCCTGCTTGCGCGAGTCGGTGGAGTTGGTGCGGTTGTCACCCATCACCCAGAGGTGGCCTTCGGGCACCTTGACCGGCTCGAACGGGTCGTGGTTCTCCGGCGACGTGCCGGGCTGCCAGTAGATGTACGGCTCGTCCAGCGGCTTGCCGTCCACGAGCACCCGGTGCTGCTCGTCGCAGCACTGCACGGTCTGCCCGCCGACCGCGATGACGCGCTTCACGAAGTCGCGCTCGTCCGGGGGCGCGAGCCCGATCAATGACGCGATCGACTGAATTCCGGCCACGATCGGGTTATCCGAACGGCTGGAGGTGAAGTCGTTGTTGCCCCACGTCTCGGGGCCGCGGAACACGACGACCTCACCGGGCTCGATGTCGGTGAAGTCGTAGACCAGCTTGTCGACCAGCACCCGGTCGTTGTTGCACCCCGGGCAGCCGTGGAGGGTCTGCTCCATCGACTGCGACGGGATCACGTACACCCGCGCGAGGAACGTCTGGATCAGGACCGTGAGGACGAGCGCCGTCGCGCCGAGCACGAGCAACTCGCGCCACAGCGGGGGCTTCTTCTTGTCCTTCTTCGACTTGCCGCCCGCAGCCGGGTCCGGAGTGGACTCGGCTGCGGGTTCCTGACCGTCTTCGTCAGCGGAGCGGTGCACGGGGTCTGCCACGAGTGGCAGGCTACTGCTTCCGCGTGTGCCCGGCGTCAGGAGGCCGGCTTGGCCTCGCGCTTCTCCTTGATCTTCGCGGCCTTGCCGCGCAGGTCGCGCAGGTAGTACAGCTTCGCGCGGCGGACGTCGCCGCGGGAGGCGACCTCGATCTCGGCGATGTTCGGGGAGTGCACCGGGAAGGTGCGCTCGACGCCGACGCCGAACGAGACCTTGCGGACGGTGAAGGTCTCGCGGATGCCGCCGCCCTGGCGGCGGATCACGACGCCCTGGAACACCTGGACCCGCTCGCGGGAGCCCTCGATGACGCGGACGTGGACCTTCAGCGTGTCGCCCGGCCGGAAGCTGGGGATGTCGGAGCGCAGCGACTGGGCGTCAAGAGCGTCCAGGGTGTTCATCGGTGGTCCGTCCTCGTCCTCACGTGTATTGCGTACTCCCCCAGGGCGCGGCCGAACTCATGTCACACACGCGCGGGGGCGGGCCTAGCGCACGCCGGATGAGTAGAACCGGGTGCAGCAACCTGTCCAGTGTGCCAGACGAGGGGCGGCGGCACGAAATCGCCCTAGTCGAGCCCGTCGAGCAGCGCGCGGTCGTGCTTGTCCAGCGCCCCCTCGGGCAGGGCGTCGAGCAGGTCCGGCCGGCGCTCGCGGGTCCGGCGCAGGGCCTGGTCGCGCCGCCACCGGTCGATCGCCCGGTGGTTGCCCGAGCGCAGCACCTCGGGCACGGCGAGGTCGCGCCACACCTCCGGACGGGTGTAGCTGGGCCCCTCCAGCAGGCCGTCGGAGAACGAGTCCTCGGCGGCCGACTTCGGGTTGCCCAGCACGCCGGGCAGCAGGCGGACGACGGCCTCGACCATCACCAGCACCGCCACCTCGCCCCCGACCAGCACGTAGTCGCCGATGGAGACCTCGTCCACGCGCATCCGGCGGGACGCGTCGTCCACCACCCGCTGGTCGATGCCCTCGTACCGCCCGCAGGCGAACACCAGGTGCTCCTCGCCGGCCAGGTCGTGCGCCATCCGCTGGGTGAACGGCCGGCCGGCGGGCGTGGGCACGATCAGGCGCGTGGCCGGGGTGCACACCGCGTCCAGCGCCTCGCCCCACACCTGGGGCTTCATCACCATGCCCGGACCGCCGCCGTACGGGCTGTCGTCGACGGCCTTGTGCACGTCGTACGTCCAGTTCCGCAGGTCGTGCACGCCGACGCTGATCAGGCCCCTGTCGATCGCCTTGCCCAGCAGGGCGGCGCGGAGCGGGTCCAGGTACTCCGGGAAGATCGTGACGACGTCAATCCGCATCGAGCAGGCCCTCGGGCGGGTCCAGCACCACGCGCCCGCCGGGGATGTCCACCACGGGCACGATGTCGCGCACGAACGGCACGAGCGCCTCGTCGCCGTTCTCGCGCTTCACGACCAGCAGCTCGCCGCCCGGACCGTGCACGACCTCCAGCACGACGCCGACCCTGGTGCCGTCCGCCAGCTCGGCGGTCAGCCCCTCCAGCTCGTGGTCGTAGAACTCGTCCGGGTCGCCGGTCGGCGGCAGGTCCTCGGTGCTGCCCAGCAGCAGCGTGCCGCGCAACGTCTCGGCGACGTCGCGCGTCAGCACTTCCTCGAAACGCACCAGCAGCCGCCCGGAGTGGTTCCGGGCGGCTGCGACGGTGAGGTTGCGGGACGAGCCGTCGCGCAGCTTGGCGGCCAGCACCGAGCCCTTGGCGAACCGGGTCTCCGGCGAGTCCGTGCGCACGTCCACGGCCAGCTCGCCGCTGATCCCGTGCGCCTTGGCCACGCGGCCGACGACGACGTCCATGTGCGCGGTCAGCGGTCGGTGTCGACCACGTCGACGCGCACGCCACGACCACCGATGCCGGCCATCACGGTGCGCAGGGCGGTCGCGGTGCGGCCGCTGCGGCCGATCACCTTGCCGAGGTCGTCCGGGTGGACGTGCACCTCGAGCGTGCGACCGCGCCGGGTCGTGACCAGGTTCACCCGGACGTCGTCCGGGTGGTCGACGATGCCTCGAACGAGGTGTTCGAGAGCGTCAGCCAACAAGCTCACGCCTCGTCCTTGGCAGCCTCGGCGGCGGGCTCGGCGTCCGCGGCCTTCTTGGCCGACTTCTTCTTCGGGGTCGTCGCCTCGGTCGTCGGGGCGTCGCCCGCGGCGGCCAGCGCGGCGGCGAACAGGTCCGCCTTGCTCGGCTTCGGCTCCTTGACCTTCAGCGTGCCCTCGGCGCCCGGCAGGCCCTTGAACTTCTGCCAGTCACCGGTGATCTCCAGCAGGCGCTGGACCGACTCGGTCGGCTGCGCGCCGACGCCCAGCCAGTACTGCGCGCGGTCGCTGTCCACCGCGATGAACGACGGCTCTTCCTTCGGGTGGTACTTGCCGATCGTCTCGATGGCCTTGCCGTTGCGGCGGGTGCGGGCGTCGGCGACGACGATCCGGTAGTACGGCTGACGGATCTTGCCAAGCCGCTGAAGCTTGATCTTGACGGCCACGGGTGTGGGTGCTCCTCGTGCTCTCGTGTGCTCAGGTGCGGGCAGTCCTCACCCGAGTGGGGCACGGGTGGTGAAAGCCCAGGTGTCTGGGGCGCCATGGCACGGTGAGAGGGACCGACCTCGGCGAACAACCAACCATTCTGCCAGACCGGTCTACCGCGGCACGAATCGGGCCACGGGGACGCCCGCCCCCGCCAGCGCGGCGCGGACCCGCTTCGCGTGCTCGACCGCGCCCGGCGTGTCGCCGTGCAGGCAGACCGAGTCGACCTCCGCCCGCAGCACGGTGCCGTCGGTGGCGACCAGCTCGCCGCGTTCGGCGAGGCGGAGCACCTGCGCGACGACGGCGTCCGTGCCGCTCAGGACGGCGCCGGGCTCGGATCGCGGCACGAGCGTGGCCTGCGGGGTGTACGCGCGGTCGGCGAACGCCTCCCGGACCGCGCGCAGGCCCGCGCGCCCGGCGTGGTGGAGCAGGCGCGAGCCGGGCAGCCCGAGCACGGGCAGGTCGCCGAACGCGCGGACGCCGGCCACCACGGCCTCGGCCTGGCGGTCGTGGTGCACGGTCGCGTTGTAGAGGGCCCCGTGCGGCTTGACGTACTCGACCCTGGTCCCGGCCGCGCGGGCGCACGCGTCGAGCGCCCCGATCTGGTACAGCACCTCGTCGGCCAGCTCGACCGGGTCGGCGTCGATGAAGCGGCGGCCGAAGCCCGCCAGGTCGCGGTAGGAGACCTGCGCGCCCACCGCCACGCCCGCGGCCGCCGCCTGCCCGCACACCCGGCGCATGGTCGACGGGTCGCCCGCGTGGAAGCCGCAGGCCACGTTCGCGCTGGTCACGATCCCGAGCAGGGCTTCGTCGTCGCCGAGGCGCCAGATGCCGAAGCCCTCGCCGAGATCGCTGTTGAGGTCGATCGCGCGTGCGGTCACGCGGGCATCACCCCGATCGAGACGAGGAGGAGGGTCAGGCCGGGCAGGAAGTTGTTGATCACGTGCGCCACCACGCTCGCGGTGAGCCTGCGGGTGATGAGCCGGGCGATGCCGATGGGCACCGCGATGACGATCAGCAGCGAGGTCCGCAGCGGTTCCAGGTGGCTGGCCGCGAAGATGAGCGTGGTCAGCACGAACGCCGCCCAGCGGCTCCAGCGCTGCCGCTCGATCGCGCCCCACAGCAGCCCGCGGTAGATGATCTCCTCGCACACCGGGCCGAGGAAGCACACGTAGAGGAACATCGCGACGGCGGCGGCCAGGGGCAGCGCCGCGCCGTCCACCAGCTCGCCGATCGCGGAGGTGGCGTTCTGGTCGCCGACCACCTTCGACCAGACGACCGCGGCCACGTAGGTGAGCACCAGCCCGAGCGCGCCCAGCTTGAGGCCGACCTTCACGTCGGCCCAGTCCCAGGCCAGCCGGAGGTCGCGGAACGGGCCGTTGCCGCGCAGGTAGGTGATGGTCACCGCGACCAGGGCGGCGAGCACGGTCGGGACCATCGAGCCGATGAGGATGTAGGCGGGCGAGGAGCCGGTGCCGGTCGTGCGGGCCACCGCGGTGATGAACACCGCGCTGAGAATGAAAACCGCTTCGACCAGCAGGAACGCGCCGAAGCCCCACCGCTGGCCGGCGTGCACCGCTTCCGGCTCGCGCCCGACCGCGCGGACGCTCGCGATCAGGCCGGGCGGCGGTTCATCCGGTCGTGTCACAACCATCAACCCTAATCAACCGGCGTAGAGGTACACGGCGGGCAGCAGGTTGTTCGTCGCGTGGGCGACCACGCTGGACGCCACCCGGCCGGTCACCATGCGGGCCGAGCCGATGGCGAGCCCCTGGGCGAACAGGCTGAGCACGCGCCAGCTCTCCTCGTGCAGGAACGCGAAGACGAGGGCGGTGAGGGCGAGGATCGCGATCCGCGGCACCCGGTAGTGGGCCAGCGCCTGCCACAGGGCTCCCCTCGTGAGGAGTTCCTCGGTCAGCGGTGCGCCGAGGAACACGAACAGCGCCGCCGCGGCCAGCCAGATCGTGCGGCCGCCGGAGAGCGCCCCGATCCGGTCCAGGGAGCTGGACCGGTCCGGGTTGAGGCGCAGCAGCAGCGCGCCGAGGAGCCACGCCGCGAGCAGCGCCGCCCCGCCGGCCGCCAGGCCGACCTTGACGTCCCGCGCCGTGGGCACCAGGCCGAAGTCCCGGTTGGGGCCGCCGCCGCGCGCCCACGAGACGACGACCGGGCCGAGCCCGAGCAGCACGTTGGGCAGGAAGACCAGCAGCAGGAGCGGGCCGAGGACGGGCGGCGCGGTGACGTCGACCTCGGCGAAGCGATCGGCGGTCGCGGCGGTGAAGACGAGCGTGACGAGGTGGTAGCCGCCCAGGCCGGTGAAGAACGCCAGGAAACCCCAGTGCGCCCGCCCCGTGTCCCGGTCCTGCTGTTCCGCCACTCGTCCGAACGTAGTCGGCCGCCGGGGCGCGGTGCTGCCCGAGGTCGGTCAAGATCACCCTGACGGCGGCAGCACCGTGACCGGGTGGCGGAAGAATTCCCGCGACACCGCCCCATCACCGGTTTTCCCACCGTCGCGGCAGGCGTGCGGCCGAACGCGCGCCGCGCCCGGCCGGCGGCGGGCCGGAAACCCCGCACCGCCGAACGGCGGCGTCCCCGCCGACCGGTCAGACGTGGATCCGGCCGCGCAGCATCACCAGCGACGGGTGGCGCAGGGCGTCGAGGTCCTCGCGGGGGTCGCGGTCGTAGACCACGACGTCGGCCGCCGCGCCCTCGGTCAGGGACGGGAAGCCCAGCCACTCGCGGGCGGCCCAGGAGGCCGCGCCGAGGGCCTGCTCGGTGGTCATGCCGACCCCGTGCAGCGCCTTGACCTCGTCCACGATCCGGCCGTGCTCGATGCCGCCGCCCGCGTCCGTGCCCGCGAACACCGGCACGCCCGCCTCGACCGCCTTGGCGATGGTCCCGGTGTTGCGCGCGTACAGGTCCCGCATGTGGCCCTGGTAGGTCGGGTACCGGTCCGCGCCGGCCGCGATGGCCGGAAAGTTCTCGATGTTGATCAGCGTCGGCACGAGCGCCGTCCCGGCGCGCGCCATCCGGTCGATCGTGTCGTCGGTCAGGCCGGTGCCGTGCTCGATGCAGTCGATGCCCGCGTCGAGCAGGCCGGGCAGGGCGTCCTCGCCGAAGACGTGCGCGGTGACCCTGGCCTTGTTCTCGTGCGCGACCTTGATCGCCTCGGTCAGCACGTCGGTCGTCCACAGCGGCGCGAGGTCGCCGGTCGTCCGGTCGATCCAGTCGCCGACCAGCTTCACCCAGCCGTCGCCCGCCGCGACCTGCTCGGCCACGGCGGCGGGCAGGTCGGCCGGGTCCTCGATCTCGACGCCCAGGTACTTGATGTACCGCTTGGGCCGGGCCAGGTGCCTGCCCGCGCGGATGATGCGCGGCAGGTCCAGGCGCTCCTGCAGCGGACGGGTGTCCAGCGGCGAGCCGCAGTCGCGGATGAGCAGCGTGCCCACCCGCCGGCCGGCCAGCGCCTGGTCGACGGCCTCGGGCAGGTCGACCGCGCCCTTGGCGCCGAGGCCGACGTGGCAGTGCGCGTCGACCAGGCCCGGCACCAGGTAGCCGCCGGTGCTCACGGTGGTCGCGCCCGGCACCGGCCGGGTGCGGATGCGGCCGTTGACCACCCAGAGGTCCCGCGGTGCGCCGCCCTCGGGGAGGACCACGCCCCGCAGGTGCAGGCCGGTCACTTGTCGAACTTCAGCTTCGACGGGTCGAAGCCGGGCGGGAGCTGGTCGAGGCCGCCCAGGCCCGGCGGGAGGCCCTGGCCGCCCTGCGGCGGCATGCCGGGCATCCCCGGCGGCAGCATGCCGGGCATGCCGGGGAACCCGCCGCGCACCTTCGGCGGCGTGGGGCCGCGGCCCTTGCCCTTCTTGCCCTTCTTCCCCTTGCCCTTGCGGTTGTTCTTGCCGCCGCCGCCCGGCAGGCCGAACCGGCCCGCCATCTGGCTCATCATCTTGCGGGCTTCGAAGAACCGGTTGACCAGGTCGTTCACGTCGCTGACCCGCACGCCGGAGCCGTTGGCGATGCGCAGCCGGCGGGACGCGTTGATGATCTTGGGGTCGTCACGCTCGGCCGGGGTCATGCCGCGGATGATCGCCTGCACCCGGTCCAGGTGCTTCTCGTCCAGGTTGGCGAGCTGGTCCTTCATCTGGCCCGCGCCGGGGAGCATGCCGAGCAGGTTCGCGATCGGCCCCATCTTGCGCAGGGCCAGCATCTGCTCCAGGAAGTCCTCCAGCGTGAGCTGGCCGGAGCCCATCTTGACCGCGGCGGCCTCGGCCTGCTCGGCGTCGAACGCCTGCTCGGCCTGCTCGATCAGGGTGAGCATGTCGCCCATGCCCAGGATCCGGCTCGCCATCCGGTCCGGGTGGAAGACGTCGAAGTCCTCCAGCTTCTCGCCGTTCGAGGCGAACAGGATGGGCTGGCCGGTGACCTCGCGGACGCTGAGCGCCGCGCCACCGCGGGCGTCGCCGTCGAGCTTGGTGAGCACCACGCCGGTGAAGCCGACGCCGTCGCGGAACGCCGTGGCGGTGTTGACCGCGTCCTGGCCGATCATCGCGTCGACCACGAACAGCACCTCGTCGGGCTGCACGGCGGCGCGGATGTCGACGGCCTGGCGCATCATCTCCTCGTCCACGCCGAGGCGGCCCGCGGTGTCGACCACCACGATGTCGTGCTGGGCCCGCTTGGCCTCCTCGATGCCCTTGCGGGCCACGTCGACCGGGTCGCCGACGCCGTTGCCGGGCTCGGGCGCGAACACGGGCACGCCCGCGCGCTCGCCGACCACCTGGAGCTGGGTCACCGCGTTGGGGCGCTGGAGGTCGCAGGCGACCAGGATCGGGGTGTGGCCCTGGCCCCGCAGCCACTTGGCCAGCTTGCCCGCCAGGGTCGTCTTGCCCGCGCCCTGGAGGCCGGCGAGCATGATCACGGTCGGCGGGTTCTTCGCCAGGTTCAGCCTGCGGGTCTCCCCGCCGAGGATGCCGATCAGCTCCTCGTTGACGATCTTGACGACCTGCTGCGCCGGGTTCAGGGCCTGGCTGACCTCGGCGCCCTTGGCGCGCTCCTTGACCTTCGCGATGAACGTGCGCACCACGGGCAGCGCGACGTCGGCCTCCAGCAGCGCGACCCGGATCTCGCGCGCGGTCGCGTCGATGTCGGCCTCGGACAGCCGCCCCTTGCCCCGCAGGTTCTGCAGGACCGAGGTGAGCCGGTCGGAAAGGGTGTTGAACACGGTGCCGCCAGACCTCGCACGTCGTCGGTGAGTGCCTCGTTGAGTAGCTCGTCCTTAGGGTAGCCGTTCACGCCGGCGTCACGGACAGCCGCAGGTGGTCACGCCGGGTCAGCACGGTCAGGCCCTGCCAGCCGCGCGGCGGCGTGCCGGCCGCGAAGCGGGTGCGCAACCGGGCCGCCCGCCGCACGTGCCGGGAGAACGACCGCGAGCGGATCAGCCTGCCCCGCCGCACCTGGCCGGACAACGCCTCCTCGGGCGTCGCGTCCAGCCACACGAAGTGCCGCGGCCGGTTCGTGAGCGCGCCGACGGCGACCAGGCCCGCCCGCGTGGTCGGGCGCGTGGACGGCTCGTGCACCAGCAGCAGGCCGTCGGCGGTGATCGCGAACCACAGGATCCGGGCGCGGTGCACCAGGTGGACCAGCGGTCGGTAGAGGCGGTACGGGACGGACTCCGGGAACACCGCCCGCAGCCTGGTCCGCACCTGGTCCGAGTCCAGCACGACGGTGGGCGCGCCACCCGTGTCGGCGGAGGCGAGCAGCGTCGACTTCCCCGCTCCCGGCAGTCCGGCCAGCACGACCAGCGAGCGCGGCCTCACGGCGACAGCGGTCATCGCATCCATACTAAAGAGACGTTTCGGGCGTCCACGCGTTCCGCCGTGATCGGGAGCGGCCCCACCCCTCGACGGGCCGCCCCCGGTCACGTGGTGGCGATGCCCGCCGAGCCCCCCGGTCCGGCGGTCCCCCGTGCCACGGGGGAAGCCTCTCCCGGCACGGGGGTCCGCCGGCAGCGTGAGCCCCCTCGGTCGGTTGTGCGTAGACCTACGCAACTTCAGCGGGCGGCCAGCAGGACGGCCCGCTCGATGCGTCGCCGGAGGTCGGTGGTGAGGCCGGCGGCGCCCTGGCCGCCCGGCACGGTGATGGCGAACGAGTCCACCACCGTGGAGCCCAACGTGGACACCCGCGCCCACACGATGTCCGCGCCGCACCGCTCCAACGCGTCGGCCACGTGGTGCAGCAGGCCGATCCGGTCCGCCGCGCGCAGCTCCAGCACCACCGCGCCGGTGGACTCGTCGTCGAACCACAGCACCTTCGGCGGCGGCGGGTCCTGCGGCGGGCCGCCGTAGTCGCGTTCCTTGGCGGCGAGCTTGTCGGCCAGCGCCAGCGACCCGTCCAGGGCCCTGGTGAGCTGTTCGCGCAGCAGGGTGACGTCCGGCAGCGAGCCGAACCGCGGCGACACCGTGAACACGTCCACCGCGGCCGCGCCGAGCACGGGGTCGTGGTGCGAGCGCAGGGTCGCGGCGTGCACCTCCAGCGAGTTGAGCGCCAGCACGCCGGCGGCCCGCGACAGCAGCCCCGGCCGGTCCGGCGCGACCACCGTCACGGTGGCGGCGTGGTCGATCCGGTCCACCAGCACGTCCGGCCGGCCGGTGGTCAGCGCCGCCCGCGCCAGGTCCTGCCTGCGCTGGTCCAGCGGCTCCGGGGCGGGCAGCGGGTCGCCCGCCATGGCCGTGCGGCAGCGCGCGACCAGGTCCCTGATCAGCGACGCCTTCCAGTCCGACCACACGCCGGGCCCGGTGGCCACGGCGTCGGCCTCGGCCAGCGCGTAGAGCAGTTCCAGCAGCACCGGGTCGCCGCCGAGGGTGTCCACCACCCGGCGCACGGTGGCCTCGTCCTCGACGTCGCGGCGGGTGGCCGTGTGCGGCAGCAGCAGGTGGTGGCGCACCAGCGCGGTGAGCGTGACCACGTCCTGCGGCCACAGGCCGAGCCGTTCGGCGATCTGCGTGGTGAGCGCCGCGCCCACCTCGGAGTGGTCGGCCTGCCTGCCCTTGCCGATGTCGTGCACCAGCGCGCCCAGCAGCAGCAGGTCCGGCCGGGACACCCGGGTGACCAGGCGGGCCGCGTGCGCGGTGGCCTGCACCAGGTGGCGGTCCACGGTCCAGGTGTGGGCGGCGTCGCGGGGCGGCAGGTCCCGCACCGCGCCCCACTCGGGGAACAACCTGCCCCACAGGCCGGTGCGGTCCAAAGCCTCGACCACGTCGATCAGGCCCGTGCCGGTGCCCAGCAGCGCGATCAGCTCCTCGCGCGCCTCCTTGGGCCACGGCTGCCGCAGCTCGGGCGCCGAGTCGGCGAGCTTGGCCAACGTGCCGGCGGCGATCGGGTGCTTGCTGCGCGCGGCGGCCGTGGCGACCCGCAGCAGCAAAGCCGGGTCACGGCTGGGCAGCGCGTCCCGCGCCAGCGCCACCTCGGAGCCGTGCAGCACGACGCCCTCGTCCAGCGGGCGCCGCGCGGGGGTGCGCCGCAGCGGGGAGCGGGCGAACACGCCCAGCCCGCGCTTGGGCACGGCGGCACGCGCGGTGCGCATGCCCACGTCCACCGCGTACACGATCGTGCGCGCGGCCGACGAGATCGAGCGGGCCAGCGTGAACCGGTCCGGCAGGCCCAGCGCGGCGGCGACCTCGTCGCCGTCCTGCGCGCGCAGCACGTCCCGCGGCTTGCGCGCCACCCGGCGCAGCTCGGTGCGCACGTCCAGCAGCAGCCTGCGGGCCTCGTCGACCTCGGCGGACGGCCGGTCGGTGAGCTGCGCCGCGCTCAACGCGTCCAGCAGCGTCACGTCCCGCAGCCCGCCGCGGCCGTGCTTGAGGTCCGGTTCCACGCGGTGCGCGATCTCGCCGCTGCGCGCCCAGCGCCGCGACGCCGACTCGGCCATCTCGTCCAGCCGGGTGCGCACCCCCGTGCGCCACGCCTGCCGCGCGCTGTCGGTCAGGCGTTGGCTGATCTCCTGGTCGCCCGCGATGTGGCGGATGTCCAGCAGCCCCAACGCGGTGCGCAGGTCGCCGGCGGCGACGCGCAGCGCCTCGCCCACCGTGCGCACCGAGTGGTCCAGGCCGATGCCGGAGTTCCACAGCGGGTACCAGAGCCTCTCGGCGATCCCGTCCACGCCCTTGTGCCCGTTGTGCACCAGGAGCAGGTCGAGGTCGGAATAGGGCACCAGCTCCCGCCTGCCCAGACCCCCCACGGCGACCAGGGCGACCCCACCGCCCGGCCCGCCGACGCCCGCCTGCGAGGCGTGCGCGGTGAGCCAGAACTCGTGCAGGTCCACCAGCGCCTCGCGCAGCGACTCCCCCGTCAGACGGCGCCGACCTGGCGCGAGCAGCCGATCGCGTGCTCGCACCAGGTCGTCAGCCGTGACGACGGCCGTCTCGGCGTTGTCCATCCGGCCGTCTCCCGTTCCTACGCCGGACCCCTACAGGGCATCCGAGCCGCGCTCCCCGGTGCGGACCCGGATGACCGTGTCGACCGGGGTCACCCAGACCTTCCCGTCGCCGATCTTCCCGGTGCGCGCGGCCTCCACGACGGCGTCGAGGACCTTCTCCACGGCGGCGTCGTCCACCAGGACCTCGATGCGCAGCTTGGGCACGAAGTCCACGGCGTACTCGGCGCCGCGGTAGACCTCGGTGTGGCCCTTCTGCCTGCCGTACCCCTGGACCTCGCTGACGGTCATGCCCAGCACGCCGAGCTGCTCCAGCGACGCCTTCACGTCGTCCAGCGTGAAGGGCTTGATGATCGCGGTGACCAACTTCATGACTTGTTGCTCCCCTCAAGGACAGCAGTGGCGCCGGCGGCGACACTGGGCTTGCTGCCGCCGCGGGTGCCGATGCCGCTGCCGAACTCGTAGGCCGTCTCGGCGTGCTCGGCCTCGTCGATGCCGGTGACCTCGGCCTCCTCGTCGGCGCGGAAGCCGATGGTGAGCTTGACCAGGTAGCCGAGCACGAGGCTGAGCACGAACGAGTAGACGAGCACGGCGAGCGCGCCGACGACCTGCCGCCAGAGCTGGTCCACGCCGCCACCGTAGAAGAGGCCGTCGACGCCCGCCGGGGCGGAGGAGCTGGCGAAGAAGCCGATCAGGATCGTGCCGGAGAGGCCGCCGACCAGGTGCACGCCGACCACGTCGAGCGAGTCGTCGAAGCCGAAGCGGTACTTCAGGCTGACCGCCAGGGCGCACAGGGCGCCGGTGATCGCGCCGATCGCGATGGCGCCGACCGGGGTGACCGAGGAGCAGGCCGGGGTGATCGCGACCAGGCCCGCGACGATGCCGGACGCGGCGCCGAGGGTGGTGGCGTTGCCGTCGCGGACGCGTTCCACGAGCAGCCAGCCGAGCATCGCGGCGGAGGTGGCGACGAGGGTGTTGACGAAGGCGACGCCCGCGGTGCCGTTGGCGGCGACGGCGGAGCCCGCGTTGAAGCCGAACCAGCCGAACCACAGCAGGCCGGCGCCCAGCACGACCAGCGGCAGGCTGTGCGGCTTCATCCGCTCCTTCGGCCAACCGACGCGCTTGCCGAGGATCAGCGCCAGGGCGAGGCCCGCCGCGCCGGCGTTGATGTGCACCGCCGTGCCGCCCGCGAAGTCGATGGCGAGGAGCTTGTTGGCGATCCAGCCGCCCGGGTCGACGACGTTGCCGTCGGCGTCCTTGCCGTCGAAGTCGAACACCCAGTGCGCGACCGGGAAGTACACCAGCAGCGCCCACAGGCCGGCGAACAGCAGCCACGGCCCGAAGCGGGCGCGGTCGGCGATCGCGCCGGAGATCAGCGCCACCGTGATGATGGCGAACATCGCCTGGAAGGCGACGAAGACGGTGGTCGGGATGGTCCCGAACGCCGACTCCTTGTCGAGCAGGCCGTCCAGGCCGAAGAACTCGAACGGCTTGCCGAGCAGACCGGCGCCGACGTCGGTGCCGAACGCCGTGGAATAGCCGACCAACACCCAGAGCACACCGACCACGGCGATTGCGCCCAGGCTCATCATCATCATGTTGAGCACACTCTTGGACCGGACCATGCCCCCGTAGAAGAAGGCAAGTCCCGGCGTCATCAACAGCACCAGTGCGGCACTGGTGAGCACCCAGGCGGTGTCCCCTGTATCCACGTCGACCTCCACTGCACGTCGGTTGCAGGGAGCATCGGTATGTCCTGTTTCACGCGGCCGCGCCTCAGGTTTCGCGCAGGTGAACTGTCCCGACCCTGGTGTTACGGACGCGTTTCGCGGGCTTGAAGCGGGTGGTTCGACCCGCGATCGGACCGGCTCGCGGCCCCGGCCCCGGTGACGGACCGTGGGAGCACGTCTCGCCTGTCCGGTGGTTCGTGTGATCTCGCGGAGGATCACGGCGACGCTCGGTCACCGATGACGTGCCGGTGTCCGCGGCGCGACGCGGTCGAGCCTGCCAGACCGGCCGGGGCCGCCCGCACCGGGTGGTGGGACGGCCCCGTAGCCCCTCGGCGGAACCCCGCGGACGCGCTGCGATTCGCGTCGGGGTCGGACGGCGCCGGGCCGGGGCTCCTCGGGCGGTTACGACGACTCGCGGTAGCGCCGGGTGATCGCGTCCAGGCCGTCGGGCGTCAGGCGGCCGAACAGCCGCAGGCGGGCCATCCCGCCGTCCGGGTAGATGTCGAGCCGCGCGTGGGTCGCCTCGGCCGCGTCCTCCACGCGGAAGCGGTGCCGGGTGTCGGGTTGCAGCCGGGTGCGGGGCAGCACGTCGAACTCCGCGCCGGTGCGCGCGTCCCGCCCCCGGATCGAGGCCCAGCCGGGCGCGTTGCCCTTGAAGTGGCTCGTGTCCAGCTCCGCGAGCCGGATCACGCCCGGCGCGGCCAGCTCGACCTCCACCCAGTCGTTGCCGCCGTCACGGCGGCGCGCGGTCTCCCAGCCCTCGCCCATCACGGCCGCCTGACCGGGCGCGATGAGGTTGTTGGGGTGGCCGAAGAACATGTCGCTGCACCCGGTGACCGACGCGCCGTTCTCCAGCGCGGCCAGGTCGAGCGCGTCCGGCACGACCAGGTCCGGGTCGACCACCGGCGCGCCGAACACGCGCAGCCTGGCCACGCCGCCGTCCGGGTAGATGGTCAGCCGCACGTGCGTGTACCGGCGGCGCGAGGACACGTCGAAGTAGTGCTTGCGGTCCCCGCCGAGCGGCGACTTGGGCACGATCGGCTCCCAGTCAGTCAGCTCCTCGGGCGCGGGGTAGCCGGCGGCGGAGGTGGCCTCGACCGACGCGAACGGCGGGTAGTTGCCCTTGAAGAACGCGGTGTCCACGACGACGCCCTCGATCACGCCCGGCAGGCCGAGGCGGACGATCGCCCGGTCCTCGCCCTCGTCGCGCCGCCGCCGCGTCTCCCACCCGTCGTAGACCTGGCCCTTGTGGCCGAACGTGAACGTCCGGTACCGCGGCTCCGACGGCAGGATCAGGTTCTCGCGCTCGGCGAACAGCTCGTCGTTGGCCCACACCACGCTGCCGCCGACCGGGCGGCACGCCAGGTCGGGCAGTCGGGTCCAGCCGGGGACCTCCGCCATGCGTCTCCTCTCGTCCGTCCCCGGCTCAGCCGGGGCCGCCCAGCAACCGCCCGCGCGGTCGGTCGTCGATCGGCCGCCCGCGCAGCCACGTCTGCCGCACCACGCCCGCCAGCGGCCGGCCGTGGTAGGGCGTGACGGGGTTGCGGTGGCGCAGCGCCGCGCGGTCCACCACGAACGCGTCGTCCGGGGCGAACACGCAGAAGTCGGCGTCCGCGCCGGGCGCGATGCGGCCCTTCGCGGTGAGGCCGACGAGGTCGGCCGGCGCGGTGGCCATCCAGCGGACCACGTCGGTCAGGTCGTGACCGCGCTGCCGGGCCTGGGTCCACACGGCGGGCAGGCCGAGCTGCAGGCTCGCGATGCCGCCCCACGCGGTGGCGAAGTCGCCGCGCTTCAGCTCCGGGGTGCACGGCGAGTGGTCGCTGACGACCAGGTCCACGAGCCCGTCGCGCAGCGCGCGCCAGAGCTGCTCGCGGTTGGCCGCGTCGCGGATCGGCGGGCAGCACTTGAACTCGGTCGCGGTGTCGCCGATCTCCTCCGCGACGAAGGTGAGGTAGTGCGGGCAGGTCTCGGCGGTGAGCCGCAGCCCCAGCTCCTTGGCGGTCCGGACCTGCCGCACGGCCTCGCCGCTGGACAGGTGCAGCACGTGCAGCCTGGCCCCGGTCTCGTTGGCCAGGTCGACCACCGTGGTGATGGCGTGGACCTCGGCGCGGTGCGGGCGGGAGTCGAGGAAGCCGCGGTAGCCGGGGCCGGGCTCGGTGACCTCGTGCGGGTCCTCCGCGTGCACGATCGTGAGGGCGTCGCGCGGGCCGAGCCGGGCCAGCGCGGCTCGCAGCTCGGCCTCGGTGACGTGCGGGAACTCGTCCACGCCCGAGTGGATCAGGAAGCACTTGAAGCCGAACACGCCCGCGTCGTGCAGCTCCACCAGGTCGTCCAGGTTGGTCGGCACGATGCCGCCCCAGAACCCGACGTCCACGTGCGCCCGGCCGCAGGCCGCCTCCCGCTTGGCCTCCAGGGCGGCGACGGTGGTCGTCGGCGGGAGGCTGTTGAGCGGCATGTCGATGATCGTGGTGACGCCGCCGGCGGCCGCCGCCGCGGTCGCGGTTTCGAAGCCCTCCCACTCGCCGCGGCCGGGGTCGTTCACGTGGACGTGCGTGTCGACCAGGCCGGGCAGGAGCACCTCGTCGTCGGCGAGCGCCACGACGTGCCGGCCGTCCAGGCGGTCGGCCACCGCGACGATCCGGCCGTCCTCGACGCCCACGTCGGCACGGCGTTCACCCTCGGGGGTGACGACTCGGGCAGCGCGCAGCACCACGTCCATGGTCGTCACTCAACCAGGCGATCGGCGGCGATGCGAGCGGCCGGACGTCGGGGGATCGGCCCGCGCCGCCGGTGGGGGCGGTCACGGCGCCTCCTCGTACTCGCGGACCGCCGCGATCGACGTGCCGTCGGGGGTGTCGGCCTCGCGGTCGATCATGATCTCGACCAGCACGGGCCTGCTGGTGCGTCGGGCCTCCTCACGCGCCCACGCCAGGCCCTCCCGGATCCGGCCCGGCTCGGTGACCCTGGTGCCGGAGCAGCCGTACGCCTCCATGATCTTGACGTGGTCCGAGCCCACGTCGTCGTAGTGGAGGTCCACCTGGTACGCCATGCCGTAGCCGCCGTGGTCCTCGGCCATCCGGATCAGGCCCAGGCCCTCGTTGTTCAGCATGATCAGCACGAACGGCACGTCGTACTGGGCGCCGACGGCCAGCTCCTCCACCAGGAACTGGAACGAGTAGTCGCCGACGATGCCCACCACCTCGGCGGACGGGTCGGTGCGTTCGAGGGCCTTCTTCACGCCAATCGCGGCGGGGATCTCCCAGCCGAGCGGCCCGGCCTGGCCGCACACCTGGTAGCGGCGGGGCTTGTGCGCCTTCTGGTGCTGCCCCGACCAGATCTGGTACAGGCCGATCGCGGTGACGAAGTAGGTGTCCGGGCCGTAGAACTCGTTGACCTCCTTGAACACCCGCGGCGCCTTGACCGGCACGGTGTCGAAGTCCTCGCGGCGCGGCAGGTTCGCCTTCAGCTCCCGCGTGCGCGCGGTCCAGTCGTTGTCCGGGCGCGGGCCGGTGCGGGCGCGGGCCGACGCGAGCAGCGCGGTCAGGAACGCCTTCACGTCCGACACCACGCCGAGGTCGGGGCCGAAGACCTTGCCGATCTGGGTCGGCTCGACGTCGACGTGGATGAACTTCCGGTCGCCCCGGTAGGTCGGCAGGTCGCCGGTGTGCCGGTCGCCGAACCGCGCGCCCAGCGCGAGGACCAGGTCGCTCTCCAGGAACGACGCGTTGCCGTAGCGCTGGGACGTCTGGATGCCCGTCATGCCCGCGTACAGCGGGTGGTCCTCGTCGAACGCGCCCTTGCCCATCAGCGTGGCCTGGACCGGCACGTTGAGGTGCTCGGCCACGGCGAGCAGCTCCTCGTGCGCCTCGCCGAGGATCACGCCGCCGCCCGCGAGCAGCAGCGGCCGTTCGGCGGCCAGGAGCAGGTCCAGCGCCCGCTCGACGCGCGCCGGGTGCGGTTGCGGCCTGGTGACCGGCAGCGGCGCGTCGATGGTGTGGTCCCACTCGATCTCCTGCCGCTGCACGTCGACCGGCAGGTCGATCAGCACCGGTCCGGGCCTGCCCGACCGGGCGACCCGGAACGCCTCGCGGAAGATCCACGGCGCCTGCGCGGCCTCCTTGACCTGCACCGCCCACTTGGTGACGGGCGTGGCGACGGCCACGATGTCGACCGCCTGGAACGCCTCCTGGTGCAGCTTGGTCGTCGCCGCCTGCCCGGTGACGCACAGGATCGGCACGGAGTCGGCCCGCGCGGTGTAGAGGCCGGTGATCATGTTGGTGCCCGCGGGGCCGGATGTGCCGATGGCCACGCCGACGTTGCCGGTCGTGCGCGACCAGCCGTCGGCCATGTGCGTGGCGCCCTCCTCGTGCCGCACGATCAGGTGCTCGATCGTGCCGTCCTGCTCCATCGCCTGGTAGAGCGGCAGGATCGCCGCGCCCGGGCAGCCGAAGACCGTGTCGACGCCCTCGCTCTTGAGCACTTCCACGACCGCCCGCATGACGGGGACCTTGGCCATCACGCCCTCCCGGACAGGTTCTCGACGACGGTCAGCAGGGCAGAGTGGTCGAGCGCGCCGTACCCGCGGGCACGACCGGCGGCGACGAGCTGGGCGACCAGCCCGGTCACCGGCAGCGCGACGTCGGCGCGCCGGGCCGCGGCCAGCGCGATGCCCATGTCCTTGTGGTGCAGGTCGATGCGGAAGCCCGGCCGGAACTCGCGCGCGACCATCGAGTGCCGCTTGAGGTCCAGGACCCGGTTGGCGGCCAGCCCGCCCGCCAGGACGTCCAGCCCGGTCCCGGCGTCCACGCCGGATGCCTCCAGCAGCACGATCGCCTCGGACACCAGGGCGTAGATGCCGCCGACCACGAGCTGGTTCGCGGCCTTCACGACCTGGCCCGCGCCGTGCGGGCCGACGTGGACGACGGTCGTGCCCAGGGCGTCGAGGACCGGTCGGGCGGCGGCGAAGTCCGCCTCCGCGCCGCCGACCATGATCGACAGGGTGCCCTGCTCCGCGCCGGTCTGACCGCCCGACACCGGCGCGTCGAGCACGCGCACGCCCCGCTCCGCGCCCGCCTCGGCGATCGCCGCGGACGTCTCCGGGCGGATGGTGCTCATGTCGATCAGGAGCGTGCCCTCGGCGACCACGTCGAGCACCGTGCCGAGCACGACCTCCTCCACCTGCGGGTGGTCCGGCAGCACGGTGATGACGACTTCCGCGCCTTCGACCGCGTCGCGCACGCTCGCGGCCGCCGTGCCGCCGGCCGCGGCGAGCCTGCCGAGGGCGTCCCGGTCGAGGTCGAAGCCGGTGACCCGGTGGCCGGCGGCGACCAGGTTCGCGGCCATGGGCGTGCCCATGACGCCCAGGCCGATGAATCCGATGGTGCCCATCAGCGCCCCTTCCCGGGGATCCAGTCGAAGCCGCCGGTCGACGCCCGGTACTCCAGGCCGACGTGGCCGCGGTAGCCGTTGGCTTCGAGCTTCGCGAGGTAGCCGAGGACGTCGAGGTCCCCCGTGCCCGGCGCGCCGCGGCCGGGCACCTCGGCCACCTGCACGTGGCCGATGCGGTCGACGTGGTCGGAGACGACGGCGTCGAGGTCGTCGCCGTTGACGGCCAAGTGGTAGAGGTCGGCCAGCAGCGCCACGTTGTCGCGCCCCACCCGGCCGACGACCTCCAGCACGTCGGCGGCCGTGCGCAGCGGGTAGTCCGGCGCGCCGGAGAGCGGCTCGACCAGGACGACCGCGTCCACCTCGGCCGCCACGTCGGCCGCGAACGCGAGGTTGGCCAGCGCCGCGTCCGTGGTGGGGAAGTTGCCGTGCAGCGCGTTGAGGGCGCGGCAGCCCAGCCGCCGCGCGATGCCGGCCGCGATCTCCACGCCGGCGCGGAACTCCGACTGCCTGCCGGGCCACGCCACCAGGCCGCGGTCGCCGGCGGACAGGTCGCCCGCGAAGAAGTTGAGGGACACCAGGCGCACCCCGGCGTCGGTGACGGCCGCCTCGAACGCCTCGACCTCGCGGGACGGGGGCACGGCCTCGGCGAACGGCCACCAGAACTCGACCGCGTCGAACCCGGCGGCGCGCGCCGCGGCGGGCCGTGCCAGCACCGGGAGGTCGGTGAAGAGGATCGACAGGTTGACGTCGTACCGCATGGGGAACTTCCTTCCACAATGCGGAAGCTATCTTCCGTATAACGAGAGACTAGGCAAGGCCCGACGGCGGCGCAAGACTGTTGACACGCTCGGAGGGCACTCGTACGGTCCCTCTTTGCGGAACCCGGATTCCGCGATCCAGAAAAGGGAACCTCAGTGCCCGACCTCGAAGGGTTCAACTCCGCGCCCGCGGCCGACCTCCGCCCCGTGCTCGCGGACTGCCTCGCGGTGCCGCGCTGGGTCGACGCGGTGCTGGCCGGCCGCCCCTACGCCGACGTGGAAGCGCTGCTGGCGGCCTCCGACCGGTTCGCCGACCTGAGCGACGACGAGGTGCGCGCCGCCGTCGCGGGCCACCCGCGCATCGGGGAGAAGGCCGCGGGCGACGGCGTCCCGGCGAAGTGGTCCGCCGACGAGCAGTCGGGCGTCGCCGAGTCCCTCGCCGACCGGCTGGCGGCCGCCAACGCCGCCTACGAGGACCGGTTCGGGCACATCTACCTGGTGTGCGCGACGGGGCTGGACGGCGAGCAGGTGCTGGCCGACCTCTCCGCCCGGATGGCCAACCCGCCGGACGTCGAGCTGCGCGTGGTGAACCGGGAACTGGCGAAGATCGCGGCCCTGAGGTTGAGGAAGGTGCTGGCATGACACCCCCGGCGTCGACGTCGCTGTCCACCCACGTGCTCGACGCCGAGGCAGGCCGGCCGCGCGTCGGCGTGCCCGTCCGGTTGGAGCGCGACGGCTCGGTGCTCGCCGAGGGGGTCACCGACGACGACGGCCGGCTGCGGTTCGCCGAAGGGGTGGCCCCCGGCGTGCACCGGTTGGTGTTCGAGGTCGACACGCCGTTCTACCCGGAGATCACGATCGCGTTCCGGGTCACCGGCGAGCAGGGGCACCTGCACGTGCCGGTCCTGCTGAGCCCGTTCGCCTTCACGACCTACCGAGGGAGCTGACCGATGGCCATCGTCCTGGGGCCGAACCAGTACGGGAAGGCGGAGGTCCGCCTCGTCACGGTGACCCGCGACGGCCCCGTGCACACGATCAGGGACCTCACGGTCGGCACCTCCCTGCGCGGCGACCTCGCCGACACCCACCTGACCGGCGACAACTCGAAGGTGCTGGCCACCGACACCCAGAAGAACACCGTCTACGCCTTCGCCAAGCAGGCCCCGGTCGGCGAGGTCGAGGACTTCGCGCTGCGGTTGGGCCGGCACTTCGTCGCCACCCAGGAGGCGATCACCGGCGCCCGCGTCCTCATCGACGAGCACGCGTGGGAGCGGATCGAGGGCAACGGTCACTCGTTCGTGCGGGGCAGCGACGAGAAGCGCACGACCGCCGTGACGGTCGACGGCGACCGGGCGTGGGTCGTGTCGGGGGTGCGGGACCTGGTCGTGCTCAAGTCGGCGGGGTCGGAGTTCCACGGCTTCCCGCGCGACGAGTACACGACGTTGGCCGAGACCGACGACCGGATCCTGGCGACGTCCGTGACGGCCCGGTGGCGCTACCAGGGCGACGGCGTCGGCTGGGCGGAGAGCTTCACCGCGATCCGGGGGCTGCTGCTGACCGCGTTCGCGGACACGCACAGCCTGTCGTTGCAGCAGACGCTCTACGCGATGGGCGAGGCGGTGCTGCGGGAGCGGCCCGAGGTGGCCGAGGTGCGGCTGTCGATGCCCAACAAGCACCACTTCGCGGTCGACCTGTCGCCGTTCGGGCTGCAGAACGACAACGAGGTGTTCTTCGCCGCCGACCGGCCGTACGGGCTCATCGAGGGCTCCGTGCTCCGCGACGACGCCGAGGACCCCGGTTCGGCCTGGTACGCGCTGCCGGCGTTCTGAGCGGGCCGGTCACTTCCGGTCGCTGGTGACCCCCTTGCGCAACGCCATCCGCTGCAACCGCCAGGCGTGGAACAGGTCGGCCTCCTCGTACCAGTCCACGAGCGTCGGCCGCCGCGCGGTGACCATGAACTCCAGCAGCAGCTCGCGGTACGTCGTGAGCGGCACGCCCACACCCGGCGGGAAGTCGGTGTAGTCCTCGTCCACGTAGGGCGCGTCCGGGTCGCCCTTCGGCCAGCCGGTGAACCGGTCGTCCACGTAGTTGAGGTAGCCCCACCGGCCCCGCACGGCGAGCACCAGGTTGTGGTCGCTCTCCCCCTCGGCGTCGGGCGCGCGGGCGAAGTGCTCCAGCATCCCGTCGTTGCACTCGGGCCGCGCCAGGGCGGCGATGAGCACGTCCACGTCCGCCGCGCACGCCACCACCTGGTAGCGGAACTCCGCCCGCTCCAGGTCCGGCAGCCCGGTCCACAAGCCGGCCCTCATGGTCATGCACACACCCTGACCGGTGTCGCACGGTCCGGCCTTTCGCCGGTTCGAGAATCACCTCATCCAGCGATGCCGTGATCACTCTCTTCTGGCTAGCGCCCGGAGATCGGTCACGCTGAGTCCCGTGGCGCGGTGCAGTTCGTCCTCGTCCAGGGCACCGCAGTCCAGGGCGCGGAGGAACGACGACGACAGCGCCTGCGCCGTCGCGGGCTCGTCCAGCACCGCGCCACCCGCCTTCGCCACGTACGCCCGCAGCCGCGCCGCGTCCGCCGCCACGCCTTCGAGGTGGAACGCGTGCACGGCCGCGTACCTCGTCACGAGCTGCGCCGGGTGCAGGTCCCAGCCCTGGTAGAAGCCGTGCGCCAACGACCGGCGCACCAACCGGTAGTGCGTGCGCCAGCCCTCGTGCACGGCGTCGCCCACGGGCAGCACGTTGGTCGAGCCGTCCGACAACTCGACGCCGGTGCCCGCCGCCGACACCTGCATGACGTTGCGGGCGAAGTCGCACGCGCCGTGCGCCAGGTGTTGGTGCGCCGCGCCGAGGCCGCAGCCCGCCGTGTAGTCGTAGGTGCCGAAGTGCAGGCCGCTGACCCGGCCGCGGCCCGCCTCGATGAACCTCGGCAGCGCCAGCCTGCCCTCCGGGTCCACGACCGACCGCGTGGTCTCGACCTGGATCTCGAACCGCAGCGGCAGCCCGAACAGGTCGAGCACGTCGCCGAGCACCTCCACCTGGGCGACCGAGGTGACCTTCGGGAAGGTGATCACGAAGCCGTCCGGCGCGTCGCCCAGCGCGGTGAGGAAGACGTCGAGCGTCCGGATGCCGCGCTCGCGCGAGGCCCGGGTGTCGAACGACTTCATCCGCAACCCGAATCGCAGCGGCGCCACGCCGTCGCGCAGCCAGTCCCGCACCACGAGCGCGGTGCGTTCGGCGTCCGCGTCCTCTTCCGCGTCGGGCCGGACGCCGTAGCCGTCCTCGAAGTCGATGCGCAGGTCCTCCACCGGCTCGGCGGCCAGCTTCGCCCGCACGCGGCCGTCCACCGCGCCGGCGACGTCCGGCCCGAGGTCGAGCACCCCGGCCAGGCCGTCCGGGGCGTGCGCGTCCAGCGCCGCAAGCGCTTGCGCACCCCAGTCACCGAGCGTCGCCGGGGTCACCCGGTCGGCGGGCACGTAGCAGGTGTGCACCGGCTGGCGGCCCGCCGGCGCGTGCGACGGGCCGTCGGACAGCCGCGCGGTGACCGCCCGCACCGCCTCGGCCGGCAGCGACGTGCGCGGCACGTCAGTCGATCCGCTCGTAGGCGGGCAGGGTCAGGAAGTCCACGAACTCGTCCGACAGCGCCACCTGGTCGAACAGCTCCACGGCCAGGTCGAGGTGCTCGCCGTCGAGCTGCTGCTTCGTCCGGGCCAGCACGTCGCGCACCAGTTCGGCGGTGACCGGCGTGCCGTCGTCGAGCACGACGTCGTTGTGCACCCACTGCCAGAGCTGCGAGCGGGAGATCTCGGCGGTGGCGGCGTCCTCCATGAGGTTGTGGATCGCCGCCGCGCCGTTGCCGCCCAGCCACGACAGCAGGTAGCGCACGCCGACGTCCACGGCGGACTCCAGCCCCGCCCGGGTCGCGGCGCCGCCGGCGGACGCGAAGTCCAGCAGCTGCTCGGCGGTGACGGACACCTCGGGCCGCAGCTCGTCGAGCTGGTTGGGCCTGCCGTCCAGCTTCGCGTCGAAGATGTCCGCGCACTCCGCCACCAGGTCCGGGTGCGCCACCCACGAGCCGTCGAAGCCGTCGCCCGCCTCGCGGCGCTTGTCGTCGCGCACCTTGGCCAGCGCGTCGCGCGTGACCTCCGGGTCGCGCCGGTTCGGGATGAACGCCGCCATGCCGCCCATGGCGAACGCGCCGCGCTTGTGGCACGTCCGCACCAGCAGCTCGGTGTAGGCGCGCATGAACGGCACGGTCATGGTGATGCTGTTGCGGTCGGGCAGCACGAAGTCCGGCCCGGCGTCGCGGAAGTACTTGATGATGCTGAACAGGTAGTCCCAGCGGCCCGCGTTCAGGCCCGACGCGTGGTCGCGCAGCTCGTAGAGGATCTCCTCCATCTCGAACGCGGCGGGGATCGTCTCGATCAGCACGGTCGCCCGGATGGTGCCGTGCGGCACGCCGAGCCGTTGCTGCGCGGCGGTGAAGACGTCGTTCCAGAGCCGGGCTTCGAGGTGGCTCTCCATCTTCGGCAGGTAGTAGTACGGCCGGCCCAGCTCGGCGTTGTGGAAGAAGTGCAGGCCGAAGTCGACCAGTGCGCCGACCGCGGGCCGGCCGTCGATCTCCAGGTGCCGCTCGGGCAGGTGCCAGCCGCGCGGCCGGACCACGATCGCCGGCCGCGGCACGTCGTCCCGCAGCACGTAGCGCTTGCCCTCCGGGGAGGTGTGCTCGATCGTGCCGCGGGCGGCGTCGTACAGGTTGACCTGGCCGGAGACGACGTTGTGCCAGTGCGGCGTGTTGGCGTCCTCCAGGTCGGCCAGCCACACCTTCGCGCCGGAGTTCAGCGCGTTGATCGTCATCTTCCGCTCGGTCGGCCCGGTGATCTCCACCCGCCGGTCGCGCAGCGGCTCGGGGGCCTCGGCGACCCGCCAGTCGCCGTCGCGGACCGCCTGCGTCTCGGGCAGGAAACCCAGCGGGCGACGCCGCGCGCGGCGGGCGAGCAGCTCGTCCCGGGTGGCGGCGAAGTCGCGGTGCAACCCGGCGACGAACTCCAGCGCGTCCGGCGTGAGGATCTCGCCCCCGCGCTCCACCTCGCCCCCGAGGACGCGAACACCGGACATGGGAGCCCACCTCGATTCCGAGTCGGTTTCTACTTCGCGGACTATAGTTTTCGCCACGCGGAACGGCAACGAAGGAGTGGTGTCGGTGGCGGCGGAGTCCACGGGCGGCGTGCAGTCGCTCCAGCGTGCCTTCGACCTGCTCGAACGCCTCGCCGACGCCGGTGGCGAGGCCGGTCTGTCCGAGCTGGCCGCCGCCTCGGGCCTGCCGCTGCCGACGATCCACCGGCTGATCCGCACCCTGGTCGCGCTGGGGTACGTGCGGCAGAACAGCAACCGCCGGTACGCGCTCGGGTCGCGGCTGATCCGGCTCGGCGAGACCGCGTCGCGGCAGTTCGGCACGTGGGCGCGGCCGTTCCTGGCGGAGCTGGTCGACCGGGTGGGCGAGACCGCGAACCTGGCCGTGCTCGACGGCGACGAGGTGGTGTACGTGGCGCAGGTGCCGTCACGGCACTCGATGCGGATGTTCACCGAGGTCGGCCGCCGGCTGCTGCCGCACGGCACGGGCGTGGGCAAGGCGATCCTGTCCCAGCTGCCGCGCGACCAGGTGCGGGCGTTGCTGGCGCGCACGGGCCTGCCCGCGTACACGCCGAACACGATCACCGACGCGGACGTGCTGCTGGCGTCGTTGGACCGGATCGCCGCCCGGGGCTACGCGTTGGACGAGAGCGAGCAGGAACTGGGCGTGCGGTGCGTCGCGGTGCCGTTGCGCGCCGGCCCGGCGTTGGCCGCCGTGTCGGTCTCCGGTCCCGACAGCCGGCTGACCAAGGAGTCCGTGGCGCGCATCGTGCCCGCCGTGTTGGCCGTGGCCGAACGCCTCTCCGCCCACACCGCCCACACCTGACCCGCGTGTCGAACCCTCAGGACCCGTGAGTCGAACACTCGGGACCCCCGAGTTCACCGCTCGGGCGGCCCGGCTCCCGCCGAACGGGGTGGGACCTGAACGGTGAACTCGGAGGTCCTGGAGGTTCGACTCACGGGGCCTGGAGGTTCGACACGCGCCGGGGTCAGGAGAGGAGGGCGTCCACGAAGGCGGTCGGTTCGAACGGGGCCAGGTGGTCGGCCCCCTCGCCCAGGCCCACGAGCTTCACCGGGACGCCCAGCTCGCGCTGGACCTGGAACACGATGCCGCCCTTGGCGGTGCCGTCCAGCTTGGTCAGCACGATGCCGGTCACGTCGACCACCTCGGCGAACACCCGCGCCTGGGTCAGGCCGTTCTGCCCGGTGGTGGCGTCGAGCACGAGCAGCACCTCGTCCACTTCGGCCTGCTTCTCCACCACCCGCTTGACCTTGCCCAGCTCGTCCATCAGGCCGGTCTTGGTGTGCAGCCGGCCCGCGGTGTCGACCAGCACGGTGTCCACACCGTCCTGGACGCCCCGCTTCACCGCCTCGAACGCCACCGACGCCGGGTCCGCGCCCTCCGCGCCGCGCACGGTGGCCGCGCCGACGCGCGACCCCCACGTCTCCAGCTGGTCGGCCGCCGCCGCGCGGAACGTGTCCGCCGCGCCCAGCAGCACGGTCCGGCCGTCGGCCACCAGCACGCGCGCCAGCTTGCCCGTCGTGGTCGTCTTGCCGACGCCGTTCACGCCGACCACCAGCACCACGGCCGGCTTCACGCCACCCGCGCCGTCGGCGTGCGGCAACGCGTTCACCGCCCGGCTCATCTCCGGGTGCAGCGCGTCGACCAGCACCTCGCGCAGCAACGCGCGGACGTCGTCGGACGTGCGCACGCCGCGCGCCACGATCTGCTCCCGCAACGCCGTCACGACCTGGTCGGTGATCGCCGCGCCGAGGTCCGCCATCAGCAGCGTGTCCTCGATGTCGGTCCACGAGTCCTCGTCCAGGTCGCCCGCGCCGAGCAGCCCCAGCAGGCTCTGCCCGAACGTCGAGCGCGACCGCGACAGCCGCCCGCGCAACCGCTCCAGCCGGCCGGCGGTCGGCTCGATCTCCTCGACCTCGGACGCTTCCTCGGGCAGCTCGACCTCGACGAACCCGCGCTTGACCGAGTCGCGGGGCACCGCCGCGTCGTCGCCGACCCCCGGCTGCCCGTCGACCTCGGTGCGGTCGGCGACGGGGTGCTGGACGGGCTCGACCACCTCGGCGGCCGGGGACGCGCCCGACGGCTCGACGGGCTCGGCCGGTCTGGTCGGTTCGGTCACCGGCGGCGCGGGCTGGTTGAACGTGATGGCGCCACCGGCTTGGTAGCCGCCCTTGGCGGGCTGGTCCCGCTCGGGCTCGGTGAGGCTGATCCGCCGGCGTCGCGCCAGCACGACGCCCGTCACGAGGGCGACCGCGAGCAGTGCCGCGACGACGACGATGATCCAGATCAGGGACGTGGTGGACACGGCGCCATCCTCGCACGCCACCGTATGTTGACGATCGACGAAGCAGGTTAGGTTCCGGCAACTTTCCCACAAAGACCCTTGCGCGAGCGTTCAGTGTGGAATAGACCACAGGGCGTGAGGGTGATCGGGCTCATTTCGGGCACCTCGATGGACGCCATCGACGTGGCCGTGGCCGACCTGTCCCTGGACGGCCCGACCGTCCGGCTGACCCCCGTGGCGCACGCCGAGCACCCGTTCCCGGAGGAGCTGCGCAGGCCGCCCACCAGCGCCGCGGACGTGTGCGTGCTCGACACCCGCCTGGGCCAGGCGTTCGCCGAGGTGGCCGCCCGGTACCGGGGCGAGCTGGTCTCGTCGCTGGGCCAGACCGTCCACCACTGGGTCGAGGACGGCCGCTGCCTGGGCACGCTCCAACTGGGACAGCCGGCGTGGATAGCCGAAGCCACCGGCCTGCCGGTCGTGTCCGACCTGCGCGTCCGCGACGTCGCCGCGGGCGGGCACGGCGCGCCGCTGGCGAGCACCCTGGACGCCCTCTGGCTGGCCGGGTTCGGCGGACCCGCCACCGCGCTGAACATCGGCGGCATCGCGAACGTGACCAAGGTTTCGCCCGAAGGTGTGATCGCCTACGACACCGGACCGGGCAACGCGCTCATGGACGCCGCGATGACCGCGCTCTCCGGCGGTCTGCGCCACCAGGACACCGACGGCGAGTTCGCCCGCCGCGGCCGGGTCCGCGACGACCTGCTCGACCGCCTGCTGGCCGACCCGTACTACGCCCGGCCCGCGCCCAAGTCCACCGGCAAGGAGCACTTCAACCGCGCCTACCTCGACCGCGTCACCGACGGGCTCACCATGCCCGCCGAGGACCTGCTGGCCACGCTCACCGAGCTGACCGCCCGGACCGTCGCCGCCGAGTGCGAGGGCGCCGTCATCGGCTCGGGCGGCGGCATGCGCAACCCCGCGCTGGTCGAGGCCCTGGGCCGGCGCGTCGACCTGCGCACGAGCGACGAACTCGGACTGCCCGCCGCGGGCAAGGAGGCGTACCTCGCCGCCCTGCTGGGCTTCCTCACCTGGCACGGCCTGCCCGCGAACGTGCCGTCCGCCACCGGCGCCGCCGGCCCGCGCCCGCTGGGGTCGATCACCCCCGGCCGCCACCCGCTGCGCCTGCCCGAGCCCGCGGTCACCGCCGTGACCGGACTGACCGTCGTCCAACCCGGGCGGTGGTCGGGCCTAGGAAGCCAGGGAGATGGAGGAGACCGTGCGCGCACTTGATGTCGGCATCATCGTGCTGTTCCTGGTGGGCATGCCGCTGCTCGGCGTGTGGATCGGCGGGCGCCAGCGCTCCGCGACCGACTACTTCGTCAGCGAGCGCCGCATCTCGTGGTGGGTCGTGTGCGTGTCGGTGGTGTCCGCCGAGACGTCCACGCTGACCGTGCTCAGCGTGCCGACGGTCGCCTACCTGGGCACGATGACGTTCCTGTCGCTGGCCATCGGCTACCTCCTCGGCCGGATCGTGGTGTCGTTCGTGCTGCTGCCCAAGTACGTGGCGGGCGAGCTGATCACCGCGTACGGGTTCCTCGGCAAGCGGTTCGGCCGCAACATCCAGAGCACCGCGTCGGTGACGTTCCTGGTCACCCGGCTGCTGGCGGACGGGCTGCGGCTGTTCGCCACCGCCATCCCGGTCAAGGTGGTGCTCGCGGCGTACGGCGTGAACGCGTCCTACTGGGCGATCGTGGCGGTGCTCGGCGTGGCGATGGTCGTCTACAGCTTCCTCGGCGGCGTGCGGGCCGTGGTGTGGGTCGACGCGATCCAGATGCTCTGGTACGTCGTCGGCGCGTTCGCGGTGATCCTCGTGCTGAACGGCAAGCTGCCCGACGGCTGGTTCGGCAGCGCCGCCGACGCGGGCAAGTTCCAGGTCTTCGACTTCGGCGCCAGCGCGTTCACCTCGCCGTACGCCATCGCGACGGCGTTCATCGGCGGCGCGGTGCTCTCCATGGCCTCGCACGGCGCGGACCAGCTCATCGTGCAGCGGCTGATGGCGACCAAGGACGTGCGCGCGGCGCAGAAGGCGCTGATCGCCAGCGGTGTGGTGGTGTTCCTCCAGTTCGCGCTGTTCCTCTTCATCGGCGTGATGCTGTGGGCCTTCTACCGGGCGGCCAACCCGGTCAAGGACCTCGGGCTCAACAACAACGACGAGCTGTTCGCCAACTTCATCGTCAACGACATGCCGTCCGGGCTGTCCGGGTTCGTGATCGCGGGCATCCTGGCCGCCGCGCTGTCGTCGTCGCTGGGCGCGCTGGCCTCCTCCACCGTGACCGACGTGGTGCAGCGCGTGGTGCGCCGGCCGATGAGCGAGGCCGAGGTGTTCCGGCAGGGCCGGATCTGGACGGTGGTGTGGGCCGGCCTGCTGATCGTGTGCGCCGGGCTGTTCGCCTCGCTGACCCGTCGCGGCAACCCGATCGTCGAGCAGGGCCTGTCGATCGCCGGGTTCACCTACGGCGCGCTGCTGGGCGCGTTCCTGCTCGGCCTGGTGTTCCGCAAGGCGCGGGAACTCGACGCGATCGTGGCGTTCGCGGTGACGGTGGTCGTCATGGCGTTCGTGATCCTGGGCGTGAAGTTCGTCGGCCCGGACGCCCGGCTGGCGATCGACTTCTCGGCGGCGGCGCCCGCCCAGAAGATCGTCTCGCTGGCGTACCCCTGGTACACGGTGATGGGTGTGCTGCTGACGTTGGTCGTGGGCGGGCTGATGTCGTTGCGGCACCAGGGCCACCAGCCGCCGGACGCCCGGGACGACGTGGTGTCCGCCAAGGCGGCGTAGGACGGGGTTCAGGCGGCGGGTCTGGCGCGGTAGGCCACGAGTTCGAGGTGGAGGCGGAAGCCGAGCCGGTCGAAGAGCCGTTGGGACGACCGGTTGCCGGCCAGTATCGCGGCGGCGACCTGGGGTCGGGCCCCGGATTTCTCGGCCAGCTTCCAGACCAGCTCGGTGACCAGCGCCGCGCCGACCCCCTGCCCCCGCACGTCCGGCTCCACGGCCACGAAGTCCAGGTAGAACTCGCCCGGCTCGGCCTTGCCCGAGGCGTACCCGAGGACGCGGTCGCCGTCCATGGCGACCACCACGGTGTGCTCCCGGCTGCCGTCCACCAGCCGCCGGCCGGGCAGGTGGGTCCGGGGGAAGCACCGGTCGTGCAGCACGGCCACGGCCTCGTGCACGGCCCGGTCGGTCGGCAGCACCCGCATCTCGCGGGCCGGGCCGGTGCGCGGGCAGCTCGCCTCGCGCAGCAGCAGGCCGCGCAGGCCGTCGCCGTCGAGGACGTGGATGCCGCACGGTCGGGCGGCGGCGAACCGGTGCCGCTCGGCGAACGCGGCCAACCGCCGGTGCCCGGTGTGGCCGAGCAGCTCGCGGTCGGAGGTGCCGTCGAGCAGCGGCTCGGCGGCGGCGTAGAGGGCGTCGGCGGTCTGGTCCCAGATCCGGCTGCCCGCCGGGTGGTTGACCGGCACGTCGACGAACGGTCCGTGCAGGTAGGCGCGACGGGCGTCGGTGTCGACCTCGACGCTGAGCGCGCCGCGGACCCCGCCCGAGTCGTCGGTGGCGACCACGGTGCACGAGGCCCAGTCGGGCTCGAACTCGGCCAGCTCCGCGGAGATGTCACCGAGCGTCTCGCCGAGGTAGCCGATGTGGTGCGCGTCGTCGGCCTGCAACCGCAGCACCAACGCGAGCACGGCGTCCAGGTCGTCCTGGGCGGCGGGACGGATGTCGTACATGTCTGGAATGGTCACCCGCCGCGACGGGGAACGCGAGGGAGTTTTCCACTCCCCGTCCACGCCTCGGACGCCCTGGTCCGGCGCGTCTGCTCTGGGCGAACGCGGCGGCCGAAGCGCACCGGATGGCGCTCGCACCGCGCCGCCCCGGACTCCTAGCGTCGGGGTATGACCGACGACGTCCTCGACATCCCCTTCGCCGACGCCTTCGCCTTCGACCCCTCGCCCACGTGGGCCCGGCTGCGGGAGGAGGAGCCGGTGGCCCGGGTCCGCACCCTGGCCGGCGCGGAGGTGTGGTTGGTCACCCGCTACGACGACGTGAAGCTGGTGCTGGCCGACCCGCGGTTCTCCCGCGCCGGCGTGGTGGCGGCGGGCGCGCCCAGGGTCGGCGTCTCGCGGCCGTTGCCCGGCACCCTGCCGACCACCGACCCGCCCGAGCACACGCGGCTGCGCGGGCTCGTGTCCGGCGCGTTCTCGCACCGGCGGATCTCGGCCACCCGGCCGTGGGTGCGGGAGCTGTGCGAACGGCTGGCCGACGACGTGGTGGACGGCGCGGACCTGCGGCAGGTGTACGCGCTGCCGCTGCCGATCCAGGTGATCTGCACGCTGCTCGGCGTGCCCTACGCGGACCGCGAGCGGTTCCGCGGGTGGGTGGAGCTCGCGTACAGCCTGGAGATGTCCGAGCAGCCGCGGGTCGAGGCGGCGATGGACGCCCTGCTGGGGTACATGGGCGAGCTGGTCGCGGCGAAGCGGCGGGCACCGCGGTCCGACGACCTGCTGGACGAGCTGTGCGCGACGTCGCTGACGCACGACGAGCTGGTCGCGTTCGCGCTGAACCTGCTGGTCGCGGGGCACGAGACGTCGGCCAACCAGATCACCAGCTTCGTCGCCACGCTGCTGCGGGAGCGGTCGCGGTGGGACCTGCTGGCGCGGGACCCGTCGCTCGTGCCGAACGCGGTGGAGGAGCTGATGCGGTTCACCCGGCTCAGCGAGGTCGGGCAGTTGCGGGTGGCGCTGGAGGACGTGGAGGTCGGCGGCGTGGTCGTCCGGGCCGGCGAGGGCGTGATGGCGGCCATCGGCTCGGCCAACCGCGACCCCCGCGCGTTCGACTCGCCGGACGTGTTGGACCTCACGCGCTCGCCGAACCCGCACCTCGCGCTGGGCATCGGCCCGCACTTCTGCCTCGGCGCGCAGCTGGCGCGGATCGAGCTCCAGGAGGCGCTGTCGGTGCTGTTGCGGCGCTTCCCGGGCCTGCGGGCGGCCCGGCCGGTGGAGGAACTGGCGTGGCGGAGGGTCCTCGTCAGCGGTCTCGCCGAGTTGCCGGTAAGCCTCGGATGACCGACATCTATTGCCGGAGGTTTCGCGTTGGGGAACCCTGGGAGGGTGAGCGAGGAAACGATCCAACTCGAACTCAACGACAGCGGGGTGGCGGTAGACCTGCCGATGCCTGTCAACCAGCGGGACCAGGTGCAGGAGGTCCCCTATCGGCCGGTCGAGTTCCGTGACGACGACCTGCCCAACGCGTTGGAGCGCGCAGCCACCTGGCTGCGCCAGACGCAGGAGTGGCTCGGTGAAGCGGTCGACGTGATCGCGGTCCACCTGGACTACGACGACACCAAGGGTTCGCCGTATTACGCCCTGAAGCTGCTGTGCAATGAGGAGGACCTGGCGGGCGTCCCGCGAGTGGTGCGCGAGCACGATCGCACTACTGGCGAGTAACGTACGCTGGGTTCCATGCCAGATCGCGTGTACCCGCCGGTGATCGCCGCGGCCAAGTTGATGTTCCGCCTGCTCGACCTGCGGATCACCGTGGAGGGCGCGGAGCACGTGCCGACCACCGGCGGGGCCGTGCTGGCCTCGAACCACGTCTCCTACCTCGATTTCATCTTCGCCGGCTACGGCGCGCACCCGGCGCGCCGGTTGGTCCGGTTCATGGCCAAGCACGAGGTGTTCCGGCACCCCGTGTCGGGCCCGCTCATGCGCGGGATGCACCACATCCCGGTGGACCGGGCCGCCGGCCAGGCGTCCTACCAGCAGGCGTTGGCCGCGCTGCGGGCCGGCGAGATCGTCGGGATCTTCCCGGAGGCCACGATCAGCCGGTCGTTCACGGTCAAGGACGTGAAGAGCGGCGCGGTGCGGATGGCGGCCGAAGCCGGCGTGCCGCTGCTGCCGACGGCCGTGTGGGGCACCCAGCGGCTGTGGACCAAGGGGCGGCCGAAGTCGCTGACGCAGCGGCACGTGCCCGTCACGATCATCGTCGGCGAGCCCGTGGAGCCCACCACGGACGCCGCGCTGCGCGAGCGGATGCAGGAGCTGCTGGACGACGCCCAGGCCCGTTACCCGGAGTCGGGCGAGGGCCGGTGGTGGCAGCCTGCCCACCTCGGCGGCACCGCGCCCACGCCCGAAGAGGCCAAGGCGCTCGACGAGCGCTGACGTCCTCCTAGGCGGGCGGTCCGGCCTCCGGCTCCGAGCCGGGTTCCGGGGTCGATCCGGGCGTGCCGGCCTCCGCGTCGCCTCCGGTCGCGGCAGCTCCGGCGGCCTCCGGCACGACGCTGTCGGGTTCGGCGGCGGCGACGTCGGGTTGGGCGTCCGGGACCGCGGCGGCTCCCGGAGCCGCGGCGACGGCGGCCCGGCCCCGTTTCGGCTTCTCCTCGCCGCGCAGGCGCTGCGAGATCACCTGGCTGATGCCGTCGCCGCGCATCGACACGCCGTACAGCGCGTCCGCGATCTCCATCGTCGGCTTCTGGTGCGTGATGATCAGCAGCTGCGACCGCTCCCGCAACTGCTCGAACAGGCCGATCAGCCGGTGCAGGTTGGTGTCGTCCAACGCGGCCTCGACCTCGTCCATCACGTAGAACGGCGAGGGCCGGGCGCGGAAGATCGCGACCAGCATCGCCACCGCCGCCAGCGACTTCTCGCCGCCCGACAGCAGCGACAGGCGCTTGACCTTCTTGCCCGGCGGCCGGGCCTCCAGCTCGATGCCCGTGGTCAGCATGTCGTCCGGCTCGGTCAGCACCAGCCGACCCTCGCCGCCGGGGAACAGCACCTTGAACACGACCTCGAACTCGCGGGCGACGTCCTCGTAGGCCGACGTGAAGACCTCCAGGATCTTGTCGTCGACCTCCTTCACCACGGTCAGCAGGTCGCGCCGGGTCGCCTTGATGTCCTCCAGCTGGTTGGACAGGAACTTGTACCGCTCCTCCAGCGCCGCGAACTCCTCCAGCGCCAGCGGGTTGACCTTGCCCAGCAGCGACAGGTCCCGCTCGGCCCGCTTGGCGCGCCGCGCCTGCGTGTCCCGGTCGTACGGCATCGGCTGCGGCGCGGTCACCGCCTCGCCGCGCTCCCTGGCCGCCTCGTACTCGGCGAGCTCTTGGGGCGACGGCGGGATGAACACGTCCGGCCCGTACTCGGCGACCAGGTCCTCCAGGCCGATGCCGAACTCCTCGGCGACCTTGGTCTCCAGCTGCTCGATGCGCATCCGCTGCTCGGCCCGCAGCACCTCGTCGCGGTGCACGGCGTCGGTCAGCTTCTCCAGCTCCACCGACATCTCGCGCACCAGGCTGCGCACCTGCGCCAGGTACATCTCGCGCTGCGCCTTGCGCTCCTGCGCGGCGTCGCGCTCGCGCGCCGCCCGGGCCAGCGAGTCGGCGATCCGCGACAGCGCCAGCTCGCCGCCGCGCACGACGGCCTTGGCCACGACCGCGCCCCGCGCCCGGGCCGCGTGGGCGCGCTGGGCGCGTTCGCGGGCCTCGCGCTCGGCGCGTGCCGCCCGGCGCAGCCCTTCCGCCTTGCCCTGCAACGCGCGGGCGCGCTCCTCGGCGGTCCGCAGCGCCAGCCGGGCGTCCACCTCGCCCTGGCGGGCGGCGGCCAGCTCGGCGGCCATCTCGTCGCGGTGCGCGGTGTCCGGCTCGTCGTCCAGCGGCTGCTCCTGCGCCACGAGCAGGCGCTCCTCCAGCTCGCCGAGCTTGAGCAGGTTCTCCTCGCGGGCCGCCTCGACCTTCTCCCGCTGCGCCCGCACGCGGTCCACCTCGGCCTCGGCCGACCGCACCGCCGCCGCCAGCCGGTTCAGCCGCTCGGACGACCGGGCGCGCCGCACCTTGGCCTCGTTGAGCTGCTCCTTCACCGCCGCGACCTCGGCCCGGCGCGCCTGCTGCTCGGCCCGCGCGCCCTCCAGCGCCGCCGTCGCCTGCTCCGCCGCGCGCTCGGCCAGCGCCAGCTTCTCCGACGCCTCGTCCACCGCGGCCTGGACCTCGATGACGCTCTGGCTGCGCCCGGACCCGCCGACCGCCCAGTCCGCGCCCAGCACGTCGCCGTCCCGGGTCACCGCACGCACCGACGGGTGCGCGTCCACCAACGCCCGCGCGGTGGCCAGCGAGTCGACCACGGCGACCCGGTCCAACGCCCGGTGCAGCGCGGGCCGCAGCGGCTCCGGCGCCTGCACCAGCTCGACGGCCCACCGCGCGTCCGGCGGCAGCGACGGCCAACCGGACCGGTCCGCGGTCGCCGGCGCGCCGCCCACCAGCACCCCGGCCCGACCGGTGTCCTGTTCCTTGAGCAGCTCCAACGCCGCCACCGCGGCGGAGCCGGACGCCACCGCGACCGCGTCCGCGATCGGGCCCAGCGCGGCGGCCAGCGCGACCTCCGCGCCCGGCTCCACGGTCAGCAGCGCCGCGACCGACCCCAGCAGGCCGGGCAGCCGGGACGCCAGCAGCGCGCCCGCGCCGTCCTTGCGGGTCAGGCCCAGCGACAGCGCGTCCACCCGGGCCTTCCACGACGCGATGTCGCGCTCGGCCGCCCGCTCCGCCTTGACCAGTTCCTCGACCCGGCGGCGCGCGGCGTCGTCCGCCTCGACGGCCAGCCGGTGCCGCTCCTGGAGCCCGACGTCGTCCTCGTCCTCGGTCCCGGTCGCCTCGCGGGCCTCGGCCAGCTCCTGCTGCGCGACCTCGGACCGCTCGACCGCCTCGGCGAGCGCGGTCGACATCCGCTCGATCTCCTCGGCGGTCGCGCTCGTCTTCGACCGCAGGGCCTCCACCTGCCCGGACAGCCGGGCCAGGCCCTCGCGCCGGTCGGCGATCGCCCGCACCGCGGCCAGGTGCGCCTTCTCCGCCGCGGACACCATCCGCTCCAGCTCGGCCCGCGTCTCCACGGCCTCCGCCAGCCCGACCCGGGCCTCCGTCACGCCGTCCTGCAGCTCCTGCTCCAGGATCGCGGTCTGCTCGGCCTCGGCCTCCAGCTCGTCCGGGTCGCGCCCGCCGCGCGGCGCCTCCACCGCCGCCGACAGGTGCCGCTCCCGCTCGACGGCCAGCCGCACCGTGCCGCGCAGCCGCTCCTCCAACGCCGACAGCCGGTACCAGGTGTCCTGGGCCTGCTGGAGCTTCGGCGCGTCCGCCGCGACCTGGTCCTCCAGCTCGTTCTGCTGCGACTGGGCCTGCTGGAGCGACTTCTCCACCTCGGCGCGGCGGGCGCGGGCCGCGGCCTCGTCCTGCTCCTCCCGCGCCAGCGCCTCGCGCTGCGTCACCAGGTCGTCGGCCAGCAGGCGCATCCGGGCGTCCCGCAGCTCCGACTGCACGACCTGGGCGCGGCGGGCGATCTCGGCCTGCTTGCCCAGCGGCTTGAGCTGGCGGCGCAGCTCGGCGGTGAGGTCGGTCAGGCGGGTCAGGTTCGCCTGCATCGCCTCCAGCTTCCGCAGCGCCTTCTCCTTGCGCTTGCGGTGCTTGAGGACGCCCGCGGCCTCCTCGACGAACGCCCGCCGCTCCTCGGGCTTGGACTCCAGGATCGCGGCGAGCTGGCCCTGGCCGACGATCACGTGCATCTCGCGGCCGATGCCGGAGTCGCTGAGCAGCTCCTGGATGTCCATCAGGCGGCACGAGTTGCCGTTGATCTCGTACTCGGTCGCGCCCTCGCGGAACATCCGGCGGGTGATCGACACCTCGACGTAGTCGATCGGCAGCGCGCCGTCGGAGTTGTCGATGGTCAGCGTCACCTCGGCGCGGCCGAGCGGCGCGCGGCCGGACGTGCCGGCGAAGATGACGTCCTCCATCTTGCCGCCGCGCAGGTCCTTCGCGCCCTGGGTGCCCATCACCCAGCGCAGCGCGTCGAGCACGTTCGACTTGCCGGACCCGTTCGGACCGACGACGCACGTGATGCCCGGCTCGAAGCGCAGCGTGGTAGCCGAGGCGAAGGACTTGAAGCCCTTCAGCGTCAGGCTCTTGAGGTGCACGCCGGGCAGAGTACCCGTGCGGGCCGCGAGCCAGTCGTCGGCACGCTGACCAGCGCGATCACGGTCGCACCGAGACCAGCACCGTCATGTCGACCACCACGTCGAGCCGTTCGATCTCCCCCACCGGGAACGAGGTGGAGCCGGGGATGCGCTCGTCCGGCGCGTGGTCGGTGCCCCACCAGCCGCCGATCTCGGTCCGCCCGGACCTGTCGTGGACGATCAGCTTGCACCTCATGCCCTTCGGCATGTTCTCGATGGTCATCCACAGCTCGGTGCCCCACGACTTGCCGACCAGGTCCGCGGTGGCCACCACGCCGGAGGTGGCGTCGGCGGCGTGCCAGGTGACGGCGGCCGGGCCGTCGTCCCGGGTCAGCCGCGGCACCAGCACCACGCCCAGCGCGACGAGCACGGCCAGCACGGCCGCGCCGACCAGCACCGGCCACCGCCGCCGGGGGGGCTGCGACGCCGCTCCGTGCCCGCGTGGGGGCGGGGGGGGGGGGGGGGGGGTGGGGGGGCGGCGGCAGCGGCCGCAGGTCCGGGTCGGGGGCGGGGTCGTCGAACGGCAGCTCCAGGTCCTCCAGCCGCACCTGGCCGAGCAGGCCGGGCAGCGGGGCCAGCCGCACCATCTCCCGGCGGCACACGGCGCACCCGGGCAGGTGCCGCTCGAACGACGAGCGCTCCGCCGGGTCGAGCGCGCCGAGCAGGTACGCGCCGAGCGCCACGGTCCGATCACAGCTCACGACTCGGTCACCCCCCGCTCCTCCAACGCGTCGCGCAACGCCCGCAGGGCGTAGAAGCAACGCGACTTCACCGTGCCCTGCGGGATGCCGAGCACCGCCGCCGCCTCGGCCACCGACCGCCGCCGGTAGTACAGCTCGACCACCACGTTGCGGTGGTCGGCGCTCAGGGCGCGCAGCGCCTCCGCGACCTGCCAGCTCTGCAGGACGTGCTCCACCTCGTCCGCGACCGGCGGCAGGTCCCCCGGTTCGATCGGCACCTCGGAGTTGCGGCCGCCGCGCTTGCGGAAGCCGGAGATGACCAGGTTCCTGGCCACCGTGTAGAGCCACGGCCCGGCGTCGGCCGGGGTCAGCTCGTCGACGTGCCGCCAGGCCCGCAGCAGCGTCTCCTGGACCACGTCCTCGGCGTGCTGGTGGTCACCGCCGACCAGCCGCAGGACGTAGCCGTGCAGCGGGCCGCGCCAACGGCCGTACAGCTGCCTGACGACATCTTCGCCACGGTCCACATCGAAGTACTACGCCATCGGCGCGCCCGCCGTTCAACGCTCCACGAAACCCGTGAGGCCCCCGCGGGCCTCCGACCAGCGCTCCACGACCGATTCCACCCGACCGGGGGTATCACCGGAACGCAGCGCCACCAGCAGCGCCCGGCAGGCGGATTCCGGCCCTTCCGCGTTCACCTCGACCCGACCGTCCCGGAGGTTGGACGCCGAACCGACGAGTCCCAGCTCAAGCGCCCTCGCCCGGGTCCACCACCGGAAGCCGACGCCCTGCACGCGACCCCGCACCCAGGCGGTCAGGCGCACCGTCCGCTCTACTCCAGCCACCACAACCATCCTGTCATTTCACCCGATAGTGGTACGGTGCGCGACCGTGACAGCACGGCGCGGCAACCGATCCGTGATCGGCGGACTCGTCGGCCTGCTCCTCGGCGCGGCCGGTGCGACCGGCGTCGCCTTCGCGAACCCGGACCAGCTCGCCCCGTTCGTCGGGCCCAGCGCAGCACAGGGCCGCGGTTCGGACAACCTCGGCGTCGGCGGGGTCGGCGGGGTGGGCGAGCCCGCGCAGCGCCCCGAGCCGGACGTCCCGCCGACCGCCGCCGTGCCGACCTCGTCCGCGGCGACGACCACCGAGACCACGACCACCACCGAGACCACCACGACGACGGAGACGACGACCACGGCGTCCGAGCCGCCCGTCGAGACCACGACGACCACCGAGCCCGCCGACGTGCCGCAGGCCCAGCAGGTCGTCGCCCTGGTCAACGAGGCCCGCGACCTCGCCGGCTGCAAGCCGCTGCGGGTGGACGAACGGGTCGTCGCGGCCGCGCAGGCCCACAGCACCGACATGGCCGAGCGCGACTACTTCTCGCACACCACCCCCGACGGCGTCGACTTCGCCCGGCGGATGCGCGAGGCCGGCTACCCGAGCCCCGGCGGGGAGAACATCGCCAAGGGCCAGCGCTCCGCCGAGCAGGTCATGCGGGCCTGGATGAACTCCGACGGGCACCGCCGCAACATCCTGAACTGCGGGTTCACCACGATCGGCGTGGGCCTGGACACCCGCGGCTGGTACTGGACCCAGAACTTCGGCTGGTAGAGACGCCGTCCGACACCCCTTGGGAGAACCGTTGTACGAGACCCCGGAGCCCGAGCGCCGCCGCCTGCGCGTGTCGCCCCACGTGCTGCTGGCCGCGTCCGGTGTCGCCGTGTCGACGATCTTCGCCACCATCGCGTCCCTGGCGGGCGCGAGCCCGGACGCGGCGGCCGGCGACCGGTTGCCGCGCGAGGACGTCGTGTCGCGCAGCACGCTGACCACGCTCCCGCGCACGTCGTCGTCCTCCGCCTCGGTCAGCCTGACCACGACCGCGGAGTCGACCACCACGACGACGGACACCACCACGACCACCACCACGTCGCGGCGCACGCGCGTGACGACGGTGACGCGGCCGGACGGCACCACCACCACGACGACGGTCGAGGACACGGGTCCCCCGCCGGTCGTCACCACGACCACGCAGCCGCCGCAGAACACCACCACCACGACGACGACCACGCCGCCTAAGCCGACGACGACCACCACCACCCCGGCCACCACCACGCCTGAGACCACCGAGCAGTCGGGCACCTAACGAGGTCGTCCGCCGGTGGTCACGGTCATCCACCCCATCGAGGGACGACCGATCGAACGATGAGGCCACCGGCAAGATCCGCCGATAACTCGAGCACTGACCATCCGTCCGGATTCCCCACAGGGAGATGGCGTGTTCGAGGAAGATCGACAAGCGTCGCCGAAGCCGAAGAAGAAGCTCTCCTCGGTGGTGCTGCTGGCCGCGGGCGGCGCGATCGTCGCCACCGTGATCGCCACCCTCGCGTCGGTGCTCACCGGCAAGGGGACGATCGCGACGCCGCCCGAGGAGCCCCTGGCGGAGGTGCAGACGTCGACCGGGGCCCCGGTGCGGGCCGTGCCGGGCGCGAGCACGGCCACGGTCGTGGTGACGGTGTCGAAGCCCGTGACCACGCAGCCGGGCAAGCCGGCGGTCGCCAAGCCGGAGGAGCCGCTGCGGCAGGCCCCGGAGCCGAGCACGGCGGGGGTGTCGTCCGGGCCGAGGCCGACCGCGCAGCCGCCGACGACCGAGCAGCCGACGACCGCCGACCCGACCACGTCCACGCAACCGCCGTCGTCGTCCTCCCCCGCGTCCGCCACGACCACCACCACCGCGACGACGACGGAGGACACGCACTAGCTACCAGACGTCGCCGTCACGCCAGTCGCAGGTGAGGTCGCCCGTCACGTCGAGCGGCACGACCGGCAGGACGAAGATCCCGTCGTCCTCCTCCTCGGTGCGCTCGACCCCGGCGGGCGTCAGCGCGAACGTCCTCCCCCGCCACCGCTGCCACCCCCGCGCCTCGTAGAACGCCATCGCTTCCTCGGACGCGCTCAGCGCCCCGAGGGGGTACGCGCCGCGCACGACGTCCTCCAGCGCCCCCATCACGGCCGCGCCGACGCCCCGGCGACGTCGGCCGGCCCGCACCGCCACGCCCTCCACGTAACCGGCCCGCAGCGCGCGCCCGTCGTGCACCAGCCGCCGCTGCACGACCGCGCCGTGGCCGATCAGCTCGTCACCGTCCCAGGCGAACGCGTGCACGCCGCCCAGGGAGTGCTCCCAGTCCTCGTCGCTGAAATCCCCGTCGAACGCCTCGTCCAGCAGCGCGCGGGCGGCCGCGAGGGTGGCCGCGGGCACCTGCCAGGTGTGCAGCACGGAAAAAGATGACACAGGTCACACCCTATGCCGTCACATTCCCAGCCCCCGTCCCGCTCCATGGTCGACCGAAAGGACGGGGACATGGCAGAGCACATCGTGGTCATCGGGGCGGGGTACTCGGGTCTGGCCGCGGCCAGGCTGGCGGCGAAGTGGACCGACGCCCGGGTCACCCTGGTCAACGCGCGGGACCGGTTCGTGGAGCGGGTCCGGCTGCACCAGTTCGCGGCCGGGCAGCGGCTGCGCGACGCCCCGCTCGCCGACCTGCTGAAGGGCAGCGGCGTCGAGCTGGTGGTGGACCGGGTCACCGACCTGGACCTGGACGCCCGGAAGGTGCAGCTCACCGGCGGCGTGCTGGGCTACGACCGGCTGATCTACGCGCTGGGCAGCCACGCGAACCCGGCCGCCGTGCCGGGCGCGGCCGAGCACGCCCACCCGCTGTCGACCCAGGAGGACGCGGAGGAGCTGGTCGAGGCGCTGAAGACGGCCCGCACCGTGGCCGTGACGGGCGGCGGGCTGACCGGCATCGAGGCCGCCGCCGAGCTGGCCGAGTCGCGGCCGGACCTCGACGTGCTGCTGGTCACCGGCGGGGAGTTCGGCGAGGCGTTGTCGGACAAGGGCCGGCGGCACGTGCGCCGGGTGTTCGACCGGCTGGGCGTCCGGGTGCGCGACCACGCGACCGTGGCCGAGGTCCGGGCCGACGGGCTGGTGTCGGACCGGGGTGAGCTGATCGCCGCCGACACCGTCGTCTGGACGGCCGGTTTCGGCGTGCCCGACCTGGCCGCACGGGCCGGGTTGGCGGTGGACGGGCGCGGCCGCGTCCTGGTGGACCAGACGTTGACCTCGGTCTCGCACCCGGAGGTGCAGGCGATCGGCGACGCCGCCGCGATCAAGCGGGCGGACGGGCTGGAGCTGCGCATGGCGTGCGCGACCGGCCTGCCCACCACGCAGCAGGCCGTGCGGGCGCTGGCCCGGCGGCTCACCGGCCGGGAGCCCGCCGACCAGCTCCGGTTCCGCTACGTGCAGCAGTGCGTCAGCCTCGGCCGGCGGGACGGGCTGATCCAGTTCGTCGACGCCGACGACCGCCCGAAGGAGTTCGTCCTCACCGGCCGGACGGCCGCGCGCTACAAGGAACTCATCGTGCGGGTCGCGTTCCTGTTCCAGCGCCACCCCACGATGCCCGCGGGCTAGGGCTCGAACCGGTACCCCATCCCCGGCTCCGTCACCAGGTGCCGGGGACGGGACGGTTCGGGCTCCAGCTTGCGCCGCAGCTGGGCCAGGTAGACGCGCAGGTAGTGGGTCTCCTTCGCGTACGCCGGGCCCCACACCTCCTGCAGGAGCTGCTTCTGCCCCACCAGCCGGCCCCGGTTGCGGGCCAGGACCTCCAGCAGGCCCCACTCGGTGGGCGTCAGGTGCACCTCGACGCCGTCGCGGCGCACCTTCTTCGCCGCCAGGTCCACGGTGAACGACGAGGTCTCCACGACCGCGTCCTCGCCCTCCACCACCGCCGACCGCCGCACCGCCGCCCGCAGCCGAGCCAGCAGCTCGTCCATCCCGAACGGCTTGGTCACGTAGTCGTCCGCGCCCGCGTCCAGCGCCTGCACCTTGTCGGCCGAGTCGACCCGCGCGGACAGCACGATGATCGGCACGGTCGTCCAGCCGCGCAGGCCCGCGATCACCTCGGCGCCGTCCACGTCGGGCAGGCCCAGGTCGAGCACCACCACGTCCGGCTTGCCCTCGGCCGCCGCCCTGAGCGCGGCGGCGCCGTCGTGCGCGGTCAGGACCGAGTAGCCGCGCGCCGACAGGTTGATCCGCAACGCCCGCACGATCTGCGGCTCGTCATCGACCACCAACACCTTCGTCACGCCCGGACACTACGCCGGGATCGCGCACCCGCTACCGTCGGCGAGCGCCCTGACGGCGTCTTGACGGACGTCCCACCTCCCTTAATGCCGTTTTGACGGTTCCGTCTCCGCATCGGTGCGGAGAGCGTTGAGTACATCCGGGTGCGAATGAAACCGTTCTCTGGACAGCCGTACTGCGATAGTGCGAATGTCCTGTCCGAATTCGGACACTTGCTCACTCACGGTGAGCCGCGAGGAGGTCTGATGACCACCAGTGTGACTAATCAGGACGCGTTACAACTCGTGGTCGCCGTGCACCGGCTGATCCGGAGCCTGCGCCAGTCCGCGTCCGTCCGGCGGCTGCAACCCACGCAGTTGCTCGTGCTGGCGGAACTCGCGTCGCAGGGGCCGATGCGGATCGGCGAGATCGCGGTGCGTGCGCTGTGCTCGCAGCCCACGGCGACCACGGTGGTGACGGGCCTGGAGTCGGGCGGCCTGGTGCGCCGCGAATCCGACCCCGCCGACGGGCGGGCCACGATCGTCGAGCTGACCGGCCTGGGTCGCGACACGATCCTGTCCCTCGCGCACGGCGAGGCGGAGCTGCTGTCCGAGCGGCTCTCCCGGCTGGAGCCGGAGGAACGCGACGCGCTGAGAACGGTGACGCCCCTGCTGCGCAGGCTCGCCGACCCGCCGCGGTGAACCGGCCGCGTCAACCCCTGGGACGCGGTTGGCAGCGCGGGCACGAGTAGGACGAGCGGTTCATGAACGGCTCGCGCCTGATCGGCGTCCCGCACCGCCGGCACGGCTCGTTCTCCCGCCCGTAGACGGCCAGGGACCGGTCGAAGTAGCCCGACTGGCCGTTCACGTTGACGTAGAGCGCGTCGAACGAGGTGCCGCCCTCGCCCAGCGCCTCGTACATCACCTGCGTCGCGTGCGCCAGCAGCTCGGCGGTCTTGGCCCTGGTCAACCGGTCCGCCGGGCGCAACCCGTGCAGCCGCGCCCGCCACAGCGCCTCGTCGGCGTAGATGTTGCCCACCCCGGAGACCAGCGTCTGGTCCAGCAGGGCGCGCTTCACCTCGGTCCGCCGCCTCCGCAGCGCCGCGACGGCGGCGTCCGGGTCGAACGCCGGGTCCATCGGGTCGCGCGCGATGTGCGCGACCGGCAGCGGCAGCCGGGCGCCGTCGACCTCGACCAGCTCGGCCAGGGCCAGCCCGCCGAACGTGCGCTGGTCCACGAACCGCAGCTCGGGACCGCCGTCGTCGAACCGGACGCGCACCCTCAGGTGCTTCTCGTCGGGCGCGCCGACCGGCTGCACCAGCATCTGGCCGCTCATGCCGAGGTGCGCGAGCACGGCGTCACCACCCGACAGGTCCACCCACAGGTACTTGCCGCGCCGACGCGCGGCTTCCAGGCGTTGACCGGTCAGGCGCACGGCGAAATCCGCCGCACCGGGCAGGTGGCGGCGGATCGCCCGTGGGTGGAGGACCTCGACCGCGGCGACGGTCCTCCCCGCGACGTGCTCGTGCAGACCTCGGCGGACGACTTCGACCTCGGGCAGCTCGGGCACGGGCGGGTGATCAGTCCTCGGCGTCGCGCGCGGCGGCCTCGGCCTGCTCCAGCTCTTCCAGCATCTCGTAGGCGGCTGCCTGAGGCTTGGTCGGCTTGAGCATCCAGCCGCCCGCCTGGGCGGTGTCGCGCACGAGGACCAGGCCCTGGATGCCGCCGTTGCGGCCGGCGTTCAGCGGGCGGGACGGACGCGCGTGGCGCGCGCGCCGGTTCGTCCGGACGTTCGTGGCATACATTTCGGCGTCAGTCTTCCTGAGTAGGTGAAGCCTGAGGTGAAGCCTGGGGTGGTGCCTCGGTCGCCGAGCCGGGCGCGTGGCCGTTGCCGGAGGCGCCGGTCTCCTGATCGGCGCGGACCCGCTCGTGCAGCACGCGGTAGGCGGCCTCGGCCGCCTTCTGCTCGGCTTCCTTCTTCGTCCGCCCGTCGCCGGTCCCGTGGGCCTGGCCACCGACGAGCACCGTGGCGGTGAACTCCTTGCGGTGGTCCGGGCCCTGGTCGTCCACCCGGTACTCGGGGACGCCCAGGCCGGCTGAGGCGGTCAGCTCCTGGAGACTCGTCTTCCAGTCCAGTCCAGCACCTCGCAGTGGCGCCTCGGCCAACAACGGGTCGAACAGGTGGTGAACGAGTTGACGCGCGGTGTCGATGCCGAACTGCAGGTAGACCGCGCCGATGACGGCTTCGAGGCCGTCCGCGAGGATGCTCGCCTTGTCCCTGCCCCCGGTCAGCTCCTCGCCGCGACCGAGCAGCAGGTGGCCGCCCAGCCCGTCGTCGCCGAGCCCCCGGGCCACACCCGCCAGCGCGTGCATGTTGACCACGCTCGCGCGCAGCTTGGCGAGCTGCCCCTCGGGCAGCTCGGGGTGCGTGCGGTACAGGTGGTCGGTCACGACGAGGCCGAGCACCGCGTCGCCGAGGAACTCCAACCGCTCGTTCGGCGGCAGCCCGCCGTTCTCGTACGCGTACGAGCGGTGGGTGAGCGCGAGCGTCAGCAGCTCGGCGTCCAAGGGGACGCCGAGCGCTTCGAGCAACGGGGCGCGGTCGGCGGACCGACCGCGCGACGACCTACCCCCCACGATTCGCCGCTACCTTCGCCAGAGGGTGATCAGGCCGGCTGGACGACCTGGCGGCCGTCGTACTGGCCGCAGGCCGGGCAGGCGACGTGCTGCGGCTTCGGCTGGCGGCACGCCCGGTTCTGGCAGGCCACCAGGTGCACGGCAGCGGTCTTCCACTGAGCGCGGCGCGAGCGCGTGTTCGAGCGCGACATCTTCCGCTTCGGGACGGCCACGACTAGTTCTCCTCTGGATTGTCACGATTCCCGCCGAACCGCTCCTGCAGAGCGGCCCACCGGGGGTCAATCGTCTCATGCCCGTGGTCGGGGCCGAGCTCAGCCAGCTTGCCGCCGCAGTCGACGCACAGCCCGAGGCAGTCCGGCGAGCACAGCGGCACCTGCGGCAGCGACAGCACGATGGCGTCGCGCACCACGGGTTCGAGGTCGAGCAGGTCGTCGTGCAGACGACTGACCTCGTCCTCTTCGGTCGTCTCGTCGGTGGTGCTGTCCGGGTACGCGTACAGCTCCGTCAGCTCCACCTCGACCTCCGCCGACAGCGGCTCCAGGCAGCGCGAGCACTCCCCTTCGACCACCGTCGCGGCGGTGCCCGTCACGAGCACGCCCTCGACCACCGACTCCAGCAGGAGGTCGAGTTCGACGACGCCCCCCGCCGGCACCGCGATCACGCCCGCGAGGCCGAGGCCCTCCGCGGGCACCGTCCTGCGCAACCCGCGGCTGGAGCCCGCACGACGCCCGAGGTCCCTGGTGTCGATGACCCAGGGCCCGGTCGCTGTGGGACGCGCGGAGGCGTGACGGTGCTCAGACATGATGTTCGGTGTGCCGTCGGGGACTTACCACGACCAGCCGGTCAAGGGTACGGGACAACGGGCGTGGACGTGAAATCGGCTGGTCGGGGCGTCGTCCGGTCGGGTCCACGGCGCTCACTCGTGGTAGTCGAAGGGCGCGGCGGCGCTCGCGACGGCCGGGCCGCGCAGGTGCGAGCGGCCCTTCCCGACGCTGCGCAGCGTGTGCGCCAGCAGGTCCTCGAAGTCGGCCAGCTTGCCGTCCACGTACGCGTCGCACTCGCTGCGCAGCCGGATCGCCTCCGTCTGCGCGGCCTCCAGCACGCGCGCGGCCTCGGCGTGCGCGGCCTGCACGACCTCGGTGCCGTCGACCAGGCGCGCCTGCTCCGCCCGGCCCTCCTCGATCGCGCGCTCGTAGTTCGCCCGGCCGGCCTGCACCATGCGGTCGGCCTCGGCGTGCGCCCGGCCCACCAGGTCCTCGTACTCCTGCCTGCCCGCGGAGACGGTGCGCTGCGCCTGGTCCTCGGCCTCGGCGACCATCCGCTCGGCCCGCGCGCGGGCCTCGGACAGCATCCGCTCGGCCTCGTGCTGCGCCTCGGCGACCATCCGCTCGGCGTCGGAGCGGGCCTTGCTCAGGGTCTGGTCCGCGTCGTGCTGCGCCTTGCCGACCAGCTCGTCGCGGTGGTCGAGCACGTCCTGGGCGTCGTCCAGCTCCGCGGGGATGGCGTCGCGCACGTCGTCGAGGAGTTCGAGCACGTCGCCGCGCGGCACGACGCACCCGGAGGTCATCGGCACGCCACGCGCTTCCTCGACGATCGTGACCAGCTCGTCGAGGGCCTCGAACACCCGGTACACGTCACACTCCTCGCGCCCACAGCAGTACCCGTCCTAGTGTGCCCTGCCGATCTCGCCGCCGCCGGGAGATCGGCAGGGCGTGTCCGACTACCGGGTGATGTTCACCGGGGCGCGGCTCGGGTAGGGGCCGGTCGGGCGGAATGACCACCGGATCCCGGAGCGGCCACGATCCGTGAGGTGATTCCGCTCACGCCCGTGAGCGGTAACCACACCGGGCGACACACCGGCGGGGCAGGGATCGACCGGTCGTGACCGGTCAGCGGCCTTCGGCGAGCCGGGCGCTGAGCCGGTCGCGGATGCTGGGCGGCAGCAGGCTGGTCACGTCGCCGCCGTAGGTGGCCACGTCCTTGACCAGCGAGCTGGCCAGGTAGCTGTAGATCGGGTTCGTCGGCATGAACAGCGTCTCGACCCCGGTGAGCTGGTGGTTCATCTGCGCCATCTGCAGCTCGTAGTCGTAGTCGCTGACCGCGCGCAGGCCCTTGACGATGGCCTTGATGTCGTTCTCGCGGCAGTAGTCGACCAGCAGGCCGTGCCAGGCGTCGACGCGGACGTTCGGCCACTGCGCGGTGACCTCGCGCAGCATCTCCGTCCGCTCCTCGACCGAGAACAGGGTCTTCTTGTTCTTGTTGATGAGCACGGCGACGACGACCTCGTCGAAGAGCTTCGCCGCTCTGCCGATGATGTCCAGGTGTCCGTTGGTGGCCGGGTCGTAGGAGCCGGGGCACACGGCACGCGTCATGGTTTCGGACGGTAGCACCCGATCGGACGCATCCACTCAGGTGCGTGGTCCGCATCACCCGGTGGTGCCAACGTGTTCCGCCCAATACAGCGCGGTGTCGCCATACTTCTTGCTGCGCAACGATTCCACGGCGCTTGGCCACACCGGTTCCGGGCTGCGCGCGCCCCGCTCCACGATGATCAGCGACCCCGGCTTCGTCCAACCGCTCGTGACCAGCGCCGCGAGGAGCCGGTTGAGCTGTTCGTCGGTCACCGCGTAGGGCGGATCGGCGAAGACCACGTCGCACGGCGCGTCCGCCGCCGTGCCCGCCACGGCCTCCGCGGTGCGGTTGAGGACCGTCGCGCCGGGCAGCGCGACCACCTTGGCGTTGTTCTTCAAGACTTCGGCAGCCCGCTTGTCCGACTCCACGAACGTGGCCCGGCCGGCGCCCCGCGACAACGCCTCGAACCCCAACGCCCCCGACCCCGCGTAGAGGTCGAGCACGACCGCGCCGTCGAGGTCCACGAGCGCTTCGAGCGAGCTGAACAACGCCTCGCGGACGCGGTCGGAGGTGGGGCGGGTAACGCGGGGCGGCACCTGCAGCCGGCGGCCGCCGGCGACCCCCGCGACGATCCTGGTCACCGCGTCATCGTCCCACCGCGAGCGCCCGCCACCACCCGTCGACCGGCGGCGGCGCGGCCACGTCGACCCGCTCGCCCGGCCGCGGCACCGCCAGCGGCACCTCGTGCGCCTCCGCCTCCCGCCACACCCGCTCGACCGGCTCGGACCAGTCGTGGAAGGCCAGGTTGAAGGTCGCCCAGTGCACCGGGATCAGCAGGCCGCCCCGCACGTCCCGGTGCGCGGCCACCCCTTCCTCCGGCGTCATGTGGATGTCGGGCCACCCGGGCCCGTACGCGCCGATCTGGATCAGGGAGGCGTCGAACGGCCCGTGCTCCTCGCCGATCGCCTTGTACCCGTCGAAGTACCCCGTGTCGCCGCTGTAGTAGACGCGGTGCCGGGGCCCCTTCAGGACCCAGGAGGCCCACAACGTGTTGTCCCGCTGGAACCCGCGCCCGGAGAAGTGCTGCGCCGCCGTGGCCACCAGTGTGACCCCCGCCACCTCGTGCGACTCGTCCCAGTCCAACTCCACGATCCGCCGCTCGGGCACGTGCCACCGCCGCAGGTGCGCCCCGATGCCGAGCGGCACCACGAACACCGCGTCAGTATCCCGCTCCAGCGCCCGCACCGTCGCCAGGTCGAGGTGGTCGTAGTGGTCGTGTGAGACCACCACCGCATCCACCCGCCCGACCTCGTGCAACGCGTGCGGGACCGGGTGCAACCGCCGCGGACCGACCACTTGCGACGGTGAACACCGATCGCTCCACACGGGGTCGATCAACACCCGCGCCCCGTCGATCTCGACCAACGCCGACGCGTGCCCGTACCAGGTCACGTGCAACCCGTCCGACTCCCCGCCGACCGGCCGCACCAACGGCACCTCCCCCACCGGCCGCCGCTGCTGCCCGCCGAAGAACATCTCCCGCAACGTCCCCGCCGCCCCATCAGGCATGGTCCGCGTGGGCGAGGAGTTGTGGAACCGCCCCTCCCGCCACCTCGGCGACCTCCGCACCCGCTCCCCACCGGGCCTGCCACCCAACGCCACGGGCACATCACGCGCCGCCCAAGCAACAACCCCAACCGTGAGAGCGAACAACGCCGCGGAGACCTTCTTCATGCCACCCCAACGCCACCCCTACCAAGCAGGTTCCCCCGAACAACCCACAACCACTGTGGCCCCCACCACCACAGAACCAACCACCCACAAGCCTTCCAGTCCCCACCCACAACGAACCCACTCCCCACCACAACGGACCCGCAACCCACCCCACAACGGACCCGCAGCCACCCCACCGAGGCTCGATTTGACATGGGTTCGGGTGCCATAGGCTGGACGAAGCCGGGCCGGCGGGGGGCGGGGGGGGGCCGCGCCGGCCGGCCCGCGGGGGCGCCG
>NZ_JBHYXZ010000041.1:0-34703 GCF_042752395.1 Actinosynnema sp. NPDC059335
TCGTCGGGGTACTTCTTCGGTGGTGCCACGGACGACTCCCTTCAGGCCCTATCGGACCATGCCTGGAAAGCCACCGGGCTACCGGGGGAAGCTCAATCCCACCAACGACCACTTGATTCGTGTCAAGGGAGTGGACCTGGAGGAGCGGGTGGAGGAGAGTTCGTTGTGCCGCAACGGGTTCTACTTGCGTCGAGCTGCGCTCAACTGACCTGTCGCAAAGGGTGTTGACGCTGTTTCCGCAGGTCAGCTCATGATCGGGGCGAGCCTGGGGGTCAAGGGGTCGCAGGTTCAAATCCTGTCGTCCCGACGGCCATGACCGGCGGGTTTGCCTTTCGAGGCAGACCCGCTGGTGTCGTTTTCGGCTGTTGTGGTCGCAATGTGGTCGCGTCCCGAAGGTCAGGCGACATCGGCCTCGTCCAGAGCGTGGGCGATGACGTCGACCGCGTCGTGGGCGACGTGGCATAGCAGATGGCCGTAGACCTCGGTGGTGGTGGGCAGGGTCGAGTGGCGCATCGCGCGGGAGGTCACGGCGAGCGGTACGGGTGAGATGAGCATGGTCGTCTTGCTGCTCTTCGAACACCCGCACGAACACGCGAGGGGGTCTGTCAAACGAGCGGTGTAACTCGGGGTTGAAGAGGGCTACTTGCGTCCGGCGGCCAGGCGGCCGTCGAAGGCGATCTCGAAGGCGTTGAGCGCGGGCTTCCAGCGGATCGTCCAGCGTTTGCGGCCGGTGCCGGTCGGGTCCAGGCTCATCACCGCGAGGTAGACGCATTTGAGTGCGGCCTGCTCGTTGGGGAAGTGGCCACGGGCCTTCACGGCGCGGCGGATGCGGGCGTTGACGGACTCGATGGCGTTGGTCGAGCAGATCACCCGCCGGATCTCGACGTCGAAGGCGAGGAAGGGCACGAACTCGGCCCAGGCGTTGTCCCAGAGCCGGACGATCGCCGGATAGCGGGTGCCCCACTCCTGGGTGAACTCGGCGAACCGCTCACGTGCCGCGGCTTCGGTCGGGGCGGTGTAGACCGGCTTGAGCGCTCTGGCGATGGCGACCCAGTGCTGTCGGCCGGCGTAGCGGAAGCTGTTGCGCAGCAGGTGCACGATGCAGGTCTGCACGATCGTTCGCGGCCAGACCGTGGTCACCGCCTCGGGCAGGCCGGTCAGCCCGTCGCAGACCAGCATCAGCACGTCGGCGACACCGCGGTTGCGCAGTTCGGTGAGCACGTGCAGCCAGTACTTCGCGCCCTCGCCGCCGTCACCGGCCCACAGACCCAGGATGTCGCGGCGGCCCTCGGTGGTGACCGCCATCGCCATGTAGATCGGCCGGTTGGCCACCTGGCCGTCGCGGATCTTGACGTGGATCACGTCGATGAACACCACCGGATAGACCGGATCGAGAGGCCGGTTCTGCCACTCGACCATGCCCTCCACGACCTTGTCGGTGATCGTGGAGATCGTCTGGCGGGACACGTCGGCGCCGTAGACCTCCGCCAGGTGCGCGGAGATCTCCCCGGTGGTCAGGCCCTTGGCGAACAGCGAGATCACCATCTCGTCCACGCCGGTCAGGCGCTTCTGCCGCTTGGCCACGATCCGCGGCTCGAACTCGGCGTTGCGATCACGCGGCACGTCGATCTCCACCGGGCCCACGTCCGTGAGCACGGTCTTCGAGCGGGTGCCGTTGCGCGAGTTCCCGGTCCCGCGCCCGGCCGGATCGTGCTTGTCATAGCCCAGGTGGTCGGTGATCTCACCTTCCAACGCCGACTCCAGCAGCCGCTTGGTCAGCTGTTGGAGCACCCGCCCTCACCGGTGAGCTTCAGTCCACCAGCGCGGGCCCGGCTGACCAACTGGTCGACCAACTGCTCGTCCAGGGCGGTCTCGGGCTTGGCGTCCTCGGCGTTCTCCACGCCGGACATCATCTCGGTCATCAGGTGCGCATCCTTGATCAGGAGTTACACCGCTCGTTTTACGAGCCCGTCAGCACCACAGATCTGACGTGAGCGTTTAGTCGCTGCAGTTCAATGCCTGTTGATCAGGTCGTGTCGAAGGCGTAGCTAGTGCTGCGTCACGCAACCTTGGCCGGGTAATGGGTCCAGGTGCGGATGGGTGAGTCGGTGGCGAAGCCGGTCTTGGGTCGGGCGTGGGCGTTGCGCCAGCGGATGTAGGCGGCGATGGCGGCGTTCTGTTCGGCGTGGGTGCGGTGGTCGGTGCCGTTGAGGGTGAAGTAGCGCAGGGCGGTGAACTCCGCCTCGATCCAGTTCAACCAGGAGCTGTAGGTCGGCAGGAACACCAGCTCGGCGTCGTTGGCGGCGGCCCAATCGCGGACGTCGGGGTGACGGTGGGGCGAGAAGTTGTCCATGACGAGGTAGAGGCGCTGTCCTGGCCAACGGGTGCGCAGACTCGCGAGCAGGTCGAGAAGTTCGCCGTGCCGTTTGCGGCGCCGGATGCGGTGGTGGATCCGACCGGTGGTCAGGTCCAGGGCGGCGAGCATGTGCATCACACCGTGTCGGCGGTTGTAGGTGGCCCGTAATCGGAGCGGCGATCCGGTCGGCCGCCAGGACCTGCCCTTGCGGGGCTGGAGGTTGAGCGGTCCGAACTCGTCGACGCAGATCACCCGGCCGTCGTCGGGCGGATGGTCGTAGAGGTCCGGGATCCGGTGCATCTTCGCCAGGAAGTCCGGATCGGTGGAGCCTTTCCAGGTGGAAGTGCTCTGCCACGAGACGCCACCGGCGTGCAGGATGCGGCGCAGGGTCTCCCGACTGATCGCGGCCACGGTGCCGCGGTCGAGCAGATGGTCGCGCAGCTTCGACAACGACCAGGTCGAGAACGCGGTGATACCCCACGTGGCGGGGGACGTCCTGGCGATCAGGCAGATCCGTTGCCGGACCGCCTCACCGATCACCTTCGGGCGTCCCCCGCTCCATTTTGGGTCCAGCGCCGCGAACCCCCGCTCGTTGAACGAGTGGATCACATCACGTACATAGTCGGCGCTGACCTGCATCAACGACGTGATGTCCGGGACCGCCTGTCCCTGGGCGGACATCAGGACCACGATCGCCCGACGTAATCGCACCGGGTCCTTCGCGGTGCGACCGATCCGGGCCAGCTTGCGGCCTTCCTCCATGGACAACGGCCGGACGAACACCTCCGGACGACGACCCACGACCACCTCCCGCTCGACATGGGAGGACAAGCCTGGACCGTCAGCCCGCCACGCCGATTAGCGGGTCAACGTTCCGAGATGCAGCACTAGGTCAGGCCGCGGTCGGTGAGTCCCTGGCGGAAGCCGGAAGAGTCGCCATACCGGCGTCGGCCACCACGGGCCGCGCGGGGCATGCCCATCGGGCTCCTGCCACTCGCTCAGGCCACTGTCCATTGCTGGCTGGGCCAGGTGCCGGGTTGGCAGGTGACCATCACGATGCGTGTGCCGACGGCGTTGGAGTCGAGGTCCATGCACAGCCCGTTGTAGTTGCTGATTGTCCGGTTCTCGCGGACCGTCCACTGCTGGCTGGCCCACGACCCGGGTTGGCAGGTCGCGATCACGACGGGTGTGCCGACGGCGTTTGACCCGAGGTCCATGCACAGCCCGTTGTAGTTGCGGATCGTGCCGTCACCGGGCAGGCGCCACAGCTGACTGAGCCAATGCCCCGGCTGGCAGGTCGCCATCACGACGGGTGTGCCGACGGCGTTGGAGCCGAGATCCGCACAGAGCGTGTTGTAGTTGCGGATGCGCTTGCTGGGGAACTGCTGGTGGATCCAGGTGACGATGTCGTCGGTCCGGGCCTCGGTGCTGCCCTGGCGGGTCTCGGTCACGAGCAGGCAGCCGTGCTGCCACGACGTGCTGTTGACCGCGACAAGCTCCGGCCGACCGCCGACCATCCGGAACGCAGGCCCGCCGGCGTCACCCTTGCAGGTGTCCACACCGTTCTCGCCGGTCAGCGACGCGGTGGTGGCACCGAGGGCGGTAACCGAGAAGGTGGCCAGGCGTGGCCTGTCCGGCACCCAGTCCGTCGCGGTGCGGCCGAAGCCCACCACACTCAGTGGTTCGCCCTGAACGGGTGCGGTGCGGCTCAACGCGATCGGGGTGACGTCGAGGACCGGTCGCTCCAACTTCGCGAGCACGACGTCCCGGTCCGTCCGGCGGACCAGGCCGGTCACCTTGACGACCTGGCCGGTGCCGGTGCCGAGGTTCGCGTTGCCGACGTTCACCGTCGTCGGCGTGGTCGGTGTGCTTCCGCTACCGGGGAAACATTGTGCCGCTGTGATCACCCACTCGGGGTCGATCAGCGCCCCGGTACAGCCCACACCTTCCGAGTGGATCCTGGCCACGAACGGGTGGCTTCCGTTCGGCAGGGTCGATCCGCCGGACACTGCCGAGGCGGGGATGCTCAAGTGCGCGCCCGTCAGAACGACTGCGGCAGCGGCCAGGACGAGCTTCTTCATCGAATCTCCAGCAAGAAGGCACCAGGATCGGCGTGGACGTTGCCCTCGGTGTTCCGGGCGGGACCGGTCGGCTTTCCGCCGTCCGGCTCACCGGCGGCATGGTTCGCTGCCCCTGGTCCCATCGCAGGCGGCGAGAGACATGAAGTTTCGGGAGTCCCGTTGCCGTGTCACGAGTCCTCCGAGCCCGATCGCTTCCACGCCTTCGAACGGCGTGACGCGTTTGTGGTCATCGGGTCGCCCTCAACTCGATGAGGACACCGGGAGTGCCGGTGGCTCCTTCGCCGATGGGGGTGGGCACAGGGTCGTTCTTGCGCACGGTGGATTGGCGAACTTCGCCGGTGTCGGTGGTCCAGCTCGCCACGGCGTTGTAGTCGTTGCCGTAGACCAGGAAGGCGTTGGGAATCTCCATGGTCAGGTAGCCGCTGTTCCCGGTGACCTGGAAACAGAAGAGGTGGTTGGGCGGGTCGAAGGCGTTGCTCTCCACCCTGATCTGGTTCGCACCGGCGCGGCAGTCGACGAGCAGGATGTGCCCATCGCCCTTCTTCAGACGGATCTGCCGTTGTTGGAAGATGGCATCGGCATCGGGGTAGTCGAAGGTTTCCACGAGAGGCTGCTGAGCGTCCTCGGCGGTGGCCGGCGCGCCGTTGGACAGCGCGGCGACGACCGAGGAAACGAGTGTGGCGGCGACGGCCGCGCTGATGACAAGCATGCGAGAACGTGCCCGCAAGGGAACCTCCCCCGAGATTCGTCCCGCGTACCGGGGCGGGACTGCTGAATGACCGAACGCACCGGCCGACCCCTCCCCGGTCGCGGGTGCATCTTGGTGATGATGGGACAGGTCACGGACGGAAGCCAAGGCCCTGTGATCCCTGTCGCAATGAGGTAACGCCGGGCCCTTCGGGCTCGGCGTTGTCAAGATCGATGGATCCTGTCTAGCCTGAGCGTCGGTACTGCGGGTCAGGGGGCGACCGGCGGTTCAGGAGCGCAAAATCAAAAATCGTGGGGGGATTCGGGTGGGCGTAAGCCACATCCGACGGCTGCTGTGCGCTGCCGTCGCAGTTGGCACCCTGACGAGCGGTGTCGTCGTGACGCCGGTCGCGGTCGCGCAGGACGAGCCGCCGCTCAGCGATCGGGCCAGGGTTGTGGAGATCCTCCGCACGGCGGGGCCGGTCACCGCCCGGGCAGCCGAGGCGGCTTTGTTGGGTTCGGAAGCCGATCTCGCTCAGTTCTTGGCGACCGGCCACCAGAACTCCACTGTGCACGACGACCGGCTGCGGGCCGCGCAGCTGATCTCGGTCGCCGGGAGACAGGTCCGCGAGGCGGCCGGGCGGGCGTTGGCAGGGACGCCGGAGCAGCTGCGCGAGTTCCTGCGCTCGGGGTGGCAGTCGCCGGCGGATGGGGACAACCGGGTCAGGATCGCCCAACTCATCAACACCGCGGGCCCGGTGGTTCGACGGAAAGCCGGCGAGGCGCTCAACGGCACCGCCGGTGACCGGCAGAAGTTCCTGTCGCAGGGCCAGTTCCCGGCTCGTGAGCAGGACAACCGGCTGAAGGTCTCGCAGATCCTCTACGCCGGTGGCCCGGCCGTGCAGCAGGCGGCGGGAATCGCGTTGAACGGCACCGCCGACGACATCCTGGAGTTCCTCGAGATCGGTCAGCACGTCGCCCGTGAACGCGATCAAGAGGTGCTGACGGTATCGCAGTTGGTGGAGCTGGCGAAGGAGGCCGGGGCTGTCGCGGCGACGCAGACGGAGCTGGCCAAGGAAACCTCCGAGCGGGCCGTGCAGGCAGCCGCGTTGGCCAAACAAGCCGCCGAGACCGCCGCGGCGGAAACGGCCGCGGCACGGGACTCCGCCACCAAGGCGTCCGCAGCGGCAGGACGTGCGGCCGATGCCGCGTCCGGTGCGGCCAACGCTGCGAGCGTGGCCACCGAGGCCGCTGCGGCAGCCAACAACGCGGCGCGAGTGGCCGCCAACGCCGCAGCCCGTGCCGCGAGCGCGGCAACGCTCGCGAGCCAGGCGGCGGCCCGCGCCTACGACGCCGCCGCGGCGGCCGCCACCAACGCCGGCGACGCCGCTGCCGCCAGGCAAGCCGCACAGAACGCCCGCGACGTCGCCGCAGGTGCGAAACTGGCAGCCGAGGCGGCCAACGCGGCAGGGATTGCCGCCGACGCCTCGGGTTCGGCCGCGCGTGCGGCCGCTGCCGCCGCGGTGAACGCGGGTGCTGCGGCGGCAGCGGCCGCGGAGGCCGGCAACTATGCCCATGCGGCCGGAGCGGAAGCGGATCGCGCAAGGCAGGCGGCTGCGCGGGCGCAGCGAGCGGCGCAGACCGCGACCCGAGCAGCTGACCACGCTACCGCTCTGGCCGCGCAAGCCGTCCGCGCGGCCTACGAGGCGCGTGACGCAGCCAACGCCGCCGCCACCCACGCCGAGAACGCCGCCCGTGCCGCCGACCAGGCAGCAGATCACGCCGGCGACGCAGCCGAAGCCGCACGCAAGTCCACAGAACATGCCAATGCGGCAAGCGCCGCAGCGGACATCGCCGAGGCGGCCGCCAACCAAGCTCGCCAGGTCGAGGAGACCGCCCGGCAGGCCGACAGCAACCGACTGGCCTTGCAGACCGAGCTCGGTGTCGCGGCAGCCGAGCAGGCCAAGCGCGAATACGACAACCGACCTACCGAACCATTCTGGGACGACCCGGAAAGCACCCGAATCGACCAGCAGACTCGCCAACTGCTCGATGAGGCCACCGCACCCGGCGCGCCGCCCGAGGTGATCGTCGACAAGGGCCGTCGGGCAGCCTTGAAGCTAGCCCGCACCGGCGGTTCTTGGACGAGGGAAGCCGCGTACACCGCGCTGGCTGGCACCGACCAGCAAGTGCGCGAGTTCGTATCCACCTTGCGGCTGCTGGCTTCGGAGCAGGATGACCGCGCTCGGGTGGGACAGCTGGCCACCGTCGCGCCGAAACCGGAGTACAAGGCCGCAGCGGAAGCAGCGCTGGCCGGGAGTGCCGACGCGGTGCTGGAGTTTCTGCGCACACAGCACTACGAGGGCAAGTATCTGGATGACCGGGTCAAGATCGCTCAGATCATCGAAGCCGGTGGCAGCGCCACCCGTGCTGCAGGTGCCCGCGCCCTAGAAGGCACCGAGGCCGACCAGCACGCCTTCATCCGCACCGGCCAGCACGTCACCAGGCAGCAGGACGAACGCGTCGCCGTCGCGGAACTGCTGCACGCAGGCGGTCCCGAGGTGAAATCCGCCGCAACGATCGCCCTCGCCGGCCCGCCGTCGTACGTCAAGGAGTTCCTCCAAGTCGGCCGGTACAAAGCGGCTCGGCTCGACCACGACACCGCGACCCACGCCGCTCGGGTGAGCGGCTTCGTCGCAGACGCCGCCAACATCGCCGCCACCGCCCGAGCCGACGCCGCCGAAGCGCATCGGGTCGCCGCTGTCGCCCGCAATGCCGCCGCCGAAGCCGAGGGCTACGCACAAGAAGCCCTCAACCACGCCGATGCTGCAGCCGGCTACGCCGAGGATGCTCGCCAGTCCGCCGACGATGCTCAGAGGTCCGCCAACGAAGCCACCGCATCAGCGCGCGCCGCGAGGGAGGCACAGGCGTCGGCGAACCGTGATGCCCGCTCGACCACCAACTCCGCCGGGCAGGCCGCCGAGTCGGCGGCCCAGGCACGTGGCCACGCGGCGGCAGCGCGGTCGGCTGCCGATGCTGCTTACGCGGCCGCCGTGGCGGCGGGGAACGACGGAGCCTTGGCAGCGGAGGCCGCCGCAGAGGCGTATGGGTTCTATGTCCAGAAGCAGCGGCAAGAGGACCTGAACCAACGAGCAGGGAGCGGTGTTCCCGACCCCGACTGGCCCTCGGGTGGCGCCGGTCAGTTCGAGAACGGCACGGAGATGCTGGTCCTCGACGGCATTTGCTACATCAACGGCGTCGAACTGCCGGCCAACCTCGGCACCGGCTCCTGCGTCGGTCTGGTGCACGACTTCGACATCTGGCTCGGATGGGAAGCAGGTGTCATCGACTGGTCGGTGCTCCAGGGCCGTGCGGACGCCGTTCAGCAACTGCTCAGGGGGTACTGTTCCGGTCGGCCCGACGCGTGTGGACCTGAACTCATCGCACAGGTCCAAGCCCTCAACCTGCCCGACCTGCCGCTCTTCGTGATGGAACTCGGTGCTGGTGGTGCCATCTGGCGACAACTCCGCAAGATCGCCGGTTACGCTGCTCACACCCCGGCCATGCGGCACGTTCTCCCGATCGCCCACTCGTGGCTACCACGTGCGGCGGTCGATAAGATTCCCAGCAGTTGGGCTCTTCCGGTCGCCAACAAGAAGGGAGTCGGGTTGAGGTGGTTTGGTCCGAATCCCCAGTCACAGGGCGTGCGCATCGACGCCGCTGTGCCGGGAGGGCTGCCGTCGCAGCAAGTGAATCATGTCGTGGTCCGGGACGGTGGGAAGATTCTCGGTCGTGATGGGAGGCCGATCACCGGTTCTCTCAAGGACAATCCAGATGCGCACATCCCGCTAGACGAGTGGTTGAGGTGGGGGCAATGGAACAAGCCATGACCGGTGTCGATTACCCCGATATGCGCGTGGAGATCGTCGACGCCATACGCGCGCTATCCGATCCGGAATACCAGCGGCGTGTTTGGGTGAGGCGTGAAATGCCTCATCCGAACTACCACGACAACTTCACCATGAACATCCACGTACTCTACGACGACACCACGGTCTTCGAGAATCTATCGGAAGCCGTCGGCCCGTACCTGCGCAACCAAGCCGAGATCCGAGCACTGGCACCGCTCAAGGATGCGCTGGACTCGCTGTTCGACGTGTATGGCACCGAATTGACCGACGAGGAGTACATCGATAAGCCGGAGTGGCCGACGGTCATCGCAGCCGCACGCGCCGCGCTGCGCGTCCTCACCGCCCATTGAGAGCGGGCCGGACGCGCTGACCACCCTGTCGAATCGCAGGACCGCATCGGCGAAACGAGTGAACAGACGTTGCGAAGGAAACTGGGCCGGGTGCGCGCCGCCGTAGAAGCTGCCATCTGCACTGCAGAAGGCGCAATTCCAGCACCGGATCCGGACCGGCGCACCTGGCAGCCCCGATCATCACCGCTCAGGAGGCACCGCGGCCGCTGACCGACGCCGTGCGCATCGCCGCCCGCATCCGCGATGTCACCCCGGTTGTCCTGGCCTTGGTCGCGGTCAAGGGCCTGGGCATCATCACGGGCTTGCACGCGATCGCTGAGCGTCGCGCCATCCGCGAGGTTGCCCGTCAACAGCGCTACGCCGACATCGCTGTTCTCGATGAGCACCCAGTCCGCGACGTCCTCCCGCGCGAGAAGCCACCACTCCTTCGCCAACCCGTCACGGCCACCCATCCGCTGCGCGACCGGGCCCAACGCCGCTTCCCGCGCCACACCGGCGCAACCACGCCGAACCGCCCTGCCCAACCCGACCAGGAACACAGGTCGTACCCGGTGATCAGGACACATCGAGTGGAACGTGAAGCAGCCGCTCAAGTGCGGCTTTCCGGAGTTCGCGAGTCTGGAGGGTGGATGTATCCGAACTGCGGTGAAATGTGTTGAACCCCAACCTTGCCGCAATTATGCGGACAATGGGTTACCTTTGGGGGCGTGTTTCACTCTGGGTGTCGCATCTACCCCGATTGTGTGTCTCTAAGTGCCCTGAACGGACGCTTACCCGTTTCTCCTTCTCTTCGGCATACTGATCGGCTCGCCAGTGCTCTGCGGGCTCGGTGTTCGCGCCGATCGCAGCGTTCGAAGGGGGAAGGGCAGGTGGCGATAGGTGCCGACCGTGCTCGGATTGATCTTGTCAGGGCCAAGGCGGAGTCGTGGGCAGATGACCTGATCGACTTCGGTCACAACAACACACTGCTGTACTACCGCGACAGCAAGACGTGGAGCCTCGACCTGACCAAGGCTTCTTCTGAAGTCGTCGCACAGTTGCTCGCGGGGCGTAAAACCAGGCTCGACACATTGGTAGCCGCTGGTGAGGCGCATGCGGCTGCCTGTCAGCGCGCTCGCAACCTGCGCCGCAGGATGCTCACCTTCCAGGAGGAACAGGGAATCGACGACGTGGGCAAGTTGGCCCACGGCCTGTTCCTGCTGCAACCGACGTCGACCAAGGGCACGGCGCCGGTCAAGCCCTTGCGGGCGCCGCTCGTCCTCCAGCCACTTACGATCACACCGCGCACTGCCGCAGAGACCGATTACGTGCTGGAGCTGGTCGGAGCCCCCGAGGTCAACCCGGTCTTGCTGTACGCGCTCAGCCGCCAGCACGGCATCGACCTCGACGTCGAGCAGCTCACCGATGAGCTGAACGCCATGCTGGAGGAGAACGACGACCGCTCGACGCACGCCGGACTCGTGTACCGGGCGCTGAGAGACGTCGTGTCTGAGCACGGCCGCACCGCTGAGTTCGAGGAGCGACTGTTCGCCAGTACGTTCAGCTTCGACAAGCTGCCGATGGTGCGAGAGCTGAAGGACTGCGCCGAGCTCTTGGCGGCGCACGACGTCATCGCCGCGACGGCGGGCTACGAACCGGCCAGGCGCCAGCTCCGTGAAACGGCCGGCGGTTACCAACCGGTCGAGCCCGATGAGGTCGTCCTCAGGGACGAGTTCCTCGTCCTCGACGCGGACTCGTCCCAGCAGCGCGCTGTCAACGCTGTGATGGACGGGCAGCACGTCGTGATCCAGGGACCGCCGGGGACAGGCAAGAGCCAGACGATCGCCAACATCATCACCGCCGCGGCGGCGAGGGGTTGGCGCGTGCTGTTCGTCGCGGAGAAACGAGCCGCGATCGAGGCGGTCACCAACAGATTGGAGCAAGTCGACCTGGGGCACCTGGTGTTCGACCTCCACCAGCAGAAGCTCGACAAGCGGCAGGTCGCGCAACAGGTCTCGGAGTCGTTGGACAGGGCGAGCAAGGAGCCGCCTGCGGACGGCAACGGCCTGCACGAGCGGTTGACCGAACGACGTGGCCAACTTCTGCACCACGACCGGGCCCTGCACGCCGCGATCGAGCCCTGGGGCATCAAGGCGTTCTCGCTGTACGACAACCTTCTGGCCCTGCCGGACAGGAGCGCCAACCCGGTGCGTTTCCGCGGTGCCGAGTTGCGCGACCTGCACGGTGACACAGTTCGGCGGGTCGAAGACGACCTCATGAAGTTCATCAACTCGGACGGCCTCCGCTTCCACCGCGGCGAGTCCGCCTGGTCGGAGTCCGAGATCCGCACGTCCGAGCAAGTGCAGAACGTGATCGTCCAGCTCGACGAGCTGCACGCCAAGACATGGCCGGACGCGCAGGACCGGATGCGACGCCTCATCGGGCAGGTCGGCTTCAAACGCCCCACGGACCTGCCGGGTTGGGAACAGGTCTTGGAGCTGCTGCGCCACGTCGAAGGCACGTTGACCCTGTTCGAGAAGGACGTCTTCGGTGACGAACTGGAGGACTACTGCTTCGCCACCGGGGACCGCAGGTGGCGGTCAGCCAACCCGCGACCGCTGAGCTGGTGGCAGCGGTACAAGCTTCGCAAGGTGGCCGCGGCGCTCCGCAAGGCCGGGAAGTGCAACCGGCGCACGCTGCACGCGGACTTGAGCGCAGCGCTCGCCCAGCGCAACCGGTGGCAGGAGATGGCGGTGGGAGAGGGTGCACCGCAAGAAGTCATCGGCCTCGCCGAGACGCTCGAGGAGATCGCCAAGGCCCGCGACCAACTGGCCGCTGTGGCTATGGGAGCGCAGTTGACCGAACCCGACCAATGGTCGGAAGACGAGGTGACAGCGCACGTCGGGCGGCTCCACGAGGAGCGGGACTTCCTCTTCCAGGTCCCGATGCTGAACGAGTTGACGGATCGACTTGTCGGGATGGGGATGGGGCGCTTTCTGGACGTCCTGGTAGAGCGCAACGCGGATGCCGAACTCGCGCGCACCATGTTCCGCCACTCGTGGTACAGCTCCCTGCTCGACGAGTACCGGGTGCGCATCCCGCACCTAGGGCAGTTCACCGGGCTGCACCACTCCCACGTCGTCTCCGAGTTCCGGGAGTTCGACACCTCGCACTTCCAGCTCAACGCCCAGCGCGTGCGCCGGCGCGTCGCCGAGAGGCTGCGTGAAGCGCGCGACGCTCACCCGGACCAGAACGACGTGGTCCGCGCCGAGGCGAAGCGCAAGCGGGGCCACATGCCCCTGCGGAAGCTGGTCGCCAAGGCGCCGGACGTCCTGCTCGCCGCCCGTCCTTGCTGGGCGATGTCCCCGATCGTGGTCAGCAGGCTCCTGCCCGCACAGCGGCTGTTCGACCTGGTCGTCTTCGACGAGGCCAGCCAGGTGGAGCCGGAGGACGCGATGACCTCCATCATGCGTGGCAAGCAACTCGTGGTCGCGGGGGACGAGCGCCAACTGCCGCCCAGTAAATGGTTCCACACAGCTCTCAGCGGTGGTGATTCGGACAACGACGAGGATGATGACCAGGCCGATGCGCCCCAGGTCCGGGATTTCGAGTCCATCCTCGCCTGCCTGAGCGCCTTCATCCCGAACACGAGGATGCTGGAGTGGCACTACCGGAGCCAGGACGAGAGGCTGATCGCCTTCTCCAACAGGGCTTTCTACCAGGGGAAGCTCATCACCTTCCCCGGTTGCCAGGCGGTGAGCCCCCTGTCGTTGCACCAGGTCGACGGTCGGGTGGCGCCAGGACGTGACGGGTCCGCCGAAGCCGAGGTGGAGAAGGTCGTTGACCTGGTGCTGGCGCACGCCCGCGCCCATCCCGAGGACACCCTCGGTGTCATCACGATGGGCGGCAACCACGCCAAGCGAATCGAACTCGCCCTCCGGCGGGCCAATGCCGGCCACGACGAGCTGGCAGAGTTCAGCGGGCGCATGCAGGGGGCGGGGCGTCGCCTGTTCGTCAAGAGCATCGAACAGGTCCAAGGTGACGAGCGCGATGCGATCATCTTCAGCCTCGGCGCCGCCAAGGCGATCAACGGTCGGCTCCACATGACCGCCTTCGGCCCGCTCAACCGCCAAGGGGGAGAGCGGCGGCTCAACGTGGCGATCACTCGTGCGCGGAAGCGCGTGGACATCGTCGCTTCGTTCTCCCCGCTCGACATGCCCACGACCGGGATCAGCGTCGGAGCGGACCTGCTGCGCCAGTACCTGGAGTTCGCGGACAACGGAGGCTCACTGGGCCTCGTCGGTGCGCAGGGCAAGCAGGAGATGAACGGTTTCGAGCGGAGCATCCACGAAGCCCTGGTCGATGCGGGCGTTCCAGTGACCCCGCAATGGGGGGTGGCCGGTTACCGCATCGACTTCGCCTTGGGGCACAGGGACCAGCCTGGTCGGATGGTGCTTGCCGTCGAGGCGGACGGGGACACCTATCACCAGTTGGGCAGTGCCCGTGACCGCGACAGGCTTCGCCAAGAGCACCTGGAACGCCTTGGCTGGCGGTTCCACCGCGTGTGGGCGAGCGAGTGGTTCCGCGATCGGGCCACGCAGACCGCCATGATCGTGGAGAGCTGGGAGAAGGCCATGCTCGACGCGGAACGAGGCGTCGCTTCCTCTCCGGCGACGACCGCGCCGCCACCGAAACCGCAACAGGTCGCCGTCGAACGCGGTCCTCGCCCGGGATTCCTCTCGGAGCCGCGGCGGTCGAAGACCGACGACTACTTCGATCGGGAGTTGGTCGAGCTGTGCTTGTGGCTGCTCACCGACCGGTTGCAGGTCGATCGCGACACCCGCATCGGCCAAGCCATTGACGAACTCGGTTTCCGCAGGCGCACGACCAAGATGGAACAGCGCATCGGCAACGCCCTGGTGCGCGCTCAGCAGCTCGTCGACGGACAGGGAGCATGATGTTTCCGCTAGACCCCAAGACCGTGGAACGGCTCGCCAGGATCGTGGTCGACCAGGGTGGTCCGTACGAGCGCACGGGACGCGAAGTCGAAGCGCTCCTCCGCAACGCCGGCTGGATCGACCCGCCGGACTACGACGGCTCGTCCAAGGTCGGCTGGCTGGTCGACGCCCTGGTCGAACGGGAGAATGCGCGAACCGACATCGAACGTTTCCTGTGTCGGCTGTGCGATCCCATCGAGTACTTGGAGGGCATGGCCGCAGCGGATGACGTTCGTCGATCGGTCAACGAGGTGCTCGAGTTGGAGAGGCTCGAGGTCAGCTACGTCGGCGGTCGACCGGTGGTCGGGGAGCTGGGGAGCAACGGCACGGTCAAGGTTGTGCTCCACGTCGAGGACGTGGAGCAGCGGCTGCGCAAGTTGATCGGGGAGGAGAAGTTGGTCCAGATGCTGGTCTCGCGGGTCAGGGAGAGCCAGTTCGCGGAGGCGAGCGGCTCGTACCTCCTCGCCCTCTTCGGCATCGGCAGCTTTGTCGAAGGGTTGCTCTACTCGGTGCTGACCAGCTATTACCCCGAGTTGCTCCGTGAAGGGTTCACCGGTCGGAAGGGAAAGATCCCGGCGGATCGGGCAGGTCTCGAACTGCTCCTCGACACGGCTCATGATCGAGGGCTGGTCCAGCTCGACGCGAAGGACTTCATGCGCCCCGTGCGGGAGTTCCGCAATTACATCCACCCGCGCAGGCAGTTCGAGACGGACTTCACCCCGGATGCAGACACGGTGGCCATGTGCTGGACGCCGGTGCAGGCGTTGCTGAACGACCTCGACAAGCTCGTGGTCTCCCAAGCGGCGAATGAGGCAACCGTGTAATCGACGGCGTTGGCTCAGCCGGGACGGGCAGCCGTCCCTGAGTGGGCTGCAGTGCAAGGAGATGCCCTTGTTCGTGCGGCTCGTGGCTTCGCTGACACTGTGGGTGACCAGCACGTTCTGCTCGTCACCCACAGTGCCTGCCATTCGTGCTGCACGTCCACGTGGAGGTCGGACGCCGACGTCACATGGTCAGGACGCTGAAAGGAGCCTTGTCATAGGAATCCAAGAACAGGCCAAGTACGCAGGTACACCCCTGTCGCGGTTCCTCGATGAGCACCTGCCGCGCCGGACCGCTGTGGTTGAGGCGTGGACCGAGGGGTTGGCCTCTGCAGTCCCGAGCCGCATCCCCGCACTGCGGCACGGACGAGACAGCGCCGGGTGGGCACTGGAGTTGCGCATCGGTCTCGACTTGGCCAGCACACCGCCACGGTTGCAGGAATTGTCCTACCTCTCGATCGACCGCTGCACGGCCCTGCTAGCCGCGGCCGGGTACGAGCCGGCTCCGATCGGTGCCCTGCCTGCGAACGGAACTGCGGATCCACTACTACGCCACTGGAAACGCACTCACCGCCCGACGGACTCGGACGACCAGAGTGCCGCCTTCTCGGACTGCCTGGCCCTCGACTCCTTCAGACAACCCATGCACCGCTGGGGGACCAAGCGCACGGTGGACGAACGTCGTTCGCTGTTCGCCAGCATGGCGACCGCAGCGGACGACTCGGATGGCAACACCGAGCTCCTCGATGCGCTGAAGCACTGCTGGACCCTCTACCTGGAGCGTGGTCGTCAAGCTCTGCTGGCGCTCGGGGAGCCGGTGGTCGTCGCACCAGAACTGGCAGGCGGGTATGGCGTGGCCGACCTGGTGATCGGACGAACGCTGGTCGATGTGAAACTCGCCGTTGAACCCACCGACGAAGACGTAGCTGCGTGGCTGCGGCAGCTCCTCGGCTACGTGCTGCTCGACCGGTTCGACACCTTCCGCCTGGACGCGATAGCGGTCTACTGCGGCTGGCACGGGAAACTGCTCACCTGGCCGCTGCCGGCCTTGTTGAGCTCTGCCGCCCCAGGACCCGCACCCAGTCTCGACAGCCTGCGCGCCGGCTTCTACGAGGTCCTGCACGACGAGCTGGACAGCTACGCTGCGTGGAAGGAACGTGAGCGCTACTCCTGATCCGGGAACCGCCGTCACGAGGTGTCGCTGTCGCGCTCGGGTGCGGGCGGTACCCGCAGGCGCTTCAGCGCGCGGCGAACCGTTGCAGCGGCTACACGGTGTCCGTTTCGGGTAGGTCCACTTCTTCGCGACCAGTCGCCGATGTCACCGAAGGACGGTGGCCGGCGTCACCAATCGGTGCTCGCGCAGCGGCGGAGGGAGTCGGCGAACCAGTGCGACGAGCACCGCGTGGTCGGCCCGCTCCAGCCGCGGGCGGGGGTTGGTGCGGCGCAGTACGGCGACTTCGTGCCGCAGCACCGGCAGTTCGGCGTCCTTGCCCGCCGATGACCGGCCGGGTATGACCAGCCGGCCGACGACCCGGACGAAGATCGGGTACGGCAGTCGCAGCGCCACGCCTCACGATCATGCTCCTACGGCTCAGGGTGCGCGATCACCGCAGCTCAGCGTCTCAGCGCAGAGTTCTGGAACCCCATACGGCCTTCGCCTTGGCCTCGATCGCCGGGTACTCCTCGTCCAGCCACCCGCACACCGAGGCGGGCTGCTGTTCGTGGGCCCGCCGGGCCGGGCGCTGTGGGGTGAACCCGTGACGGCGCAGCCACAACCCGACGCCCAGCTCGGTCATGTCGATCTCCTACGCCACCGCATCCTCCTCGACCAGCACCACCACCGGAAGTGCGCCAGAGCCGCGCGTGTGACAGCCCTGCGCTGGGGGTGCTCAGTCCGATCGCCTATGAGCAGTCACTCCGAGCGGTTGCCTGAACTCTTGAGCGCTGTCCATCGTTCGGGGTGAACCTCGACTTCGCTTACGTGCGGACGCAGCCCGTGGCCTGGAACGCCGGGGTCGTCCGGTAGCCGCTGCAGGTCTCCACGGCATCGTAGTAGTAGTACGCGCGAGGACCACTGAGAGGAATCGGGATTATGAGATGAGTGAGCACGGCGATGTTGAAGACATAGGGTGCGCCTTGATCCACGAACCCCGAGCACGAGGTGCCCAAGGTGACGACGCTGGGCGCGCTCGAGCTGGTGAGACCGCTCGAACAGGAAGTGGTGGTCGCGGCTTGGGCCATCGGTGCCGTACCCGCGGACATCGCGAGCATGGCCGCAGCCACGGCAAGAGTGCGTAATGCTCCGTTCGGCCTCATGTCCCTCCTTCGGAATGGTGGATTCCGGACAATGGAGCGTGATCCGACAATCCTGCCATGATAGCGAACGTCGATGGTGGCCGCAGGGCCGATTGGTTCAATTGTCTTCGGTCAGGAAGTCGCCATCCGGCGGGACAGTGCTCCAGTGGGCGTAACGCCGTCAATCGGGACGCGCATGGACCTGGGTGACGGGGTCGACGACTTCCGGTTCCTCATCCGCGACCGGGCCGGTCAGTTCACCACTTCGTTCGACGCGGTCCTCTCCGGCGCAGGCATCCACGTCGTGAAGATCCCGCCGCAGTGTCCACGAGCCAACACCTATGCCGAACGGGTTAATCGGAACGTCAGACGGGAAGTCATCGACCGCCTGCTCATCATCAACGAACATCACCTGCGAGCGGCACTCGACCGCTACGCGGTGGGGAAGGTTCCGTGGTAGCCGTTGTCGGCCCAGATCAGCGTCAATCGGTGGCCGGCCCGGTGGCGTACCCGTCGTAGCAGGGAACGGGCGGCACGTTTGTCGTGGATGTTGGCCGGGGTGACCAGCACGGCGAGCAGCAGACTCATCGTGTCCACGAGGATGTGGCGCTGGTAGACGGTGTTCCAGGGTGAGAAGTCCGCGGGCAGGGCGCGCCATTCGATGCCGTTGTCGACGGTGTCGAGGTTCGCGTCCACGATGAGGCGTCGGTAGTGCTTCTCCGGGCGTCCGCCCCGTCCGGAGAGCCAGGACCGGTCCGGCGAACAGCGGATCGACGACGGCCCGCTGATCGTCGGTGAGATCGGTGGGACAGCGGCGCTGTCGTGAGCTTGGCTCGTGGGTCGCAGCCAAGCGGCAGCAACGGGTGCGCACGCGGACAGCGCCTGACGGGACAGGGCAGGATAACAACGGAACTCCTGGTCGAACGGATGCCTATACCAGGGATTCCCCTGTCTGCGCACCGAAGCTCAGTCGTGCCCGGTGCACAAACAGCTACCGACACCCGCAGGCATCGCCTGGCATGGAGAGCAATTAGCCATTCGAGTTGATTGCTGGCCGCAGAACTGCGGATATGGAAACCGATGAGAATTCTGCGGAACCGCCATGGCGTCCGTGCCGTCCCAGTCGATCGACACCATCGACTTCTCGAAGGGACCCGGTATGGGCGGGTTTGCCGGGATCATCCCCGTGCTGCGCTCGGACGCCGACGACCTCGACCGGCTTGCACGTGAGACGAAAGACCTGGCGGTGAAGTTAGAAGGCGCTTGCCAGGCGCCGCCCGAGGTCGGTGACGTGCAAGCGGCCATCGTGTAGCGGCAGGCGAACTACGACTGGACTCAGACCAGGTTCGAAGACCTGCTCGCGGCCGAGGCCGAGGTCACCGAATTCGCCCGCAAATTGCGGGCGACGGCCGACTCCTACGCCGGCATCGACGCCGAGACCGCCCGCGCTCTGATGGAAATCATCGGCGGGTTGGACTGACATGACGAATGTGTTCAAGTACTTCGGCATCCAGGACCTCCGCGACCTCGCGGAGCGGGTCCTCTCCGGCGACCCCGCAGACCTGGAGAACCGTTCGACGCTCTGCCGGACCGCGCACCAGGTCACGGAGGCGACCGGCACCGAACTGCTCTCGCTCGCCGGCGCTCGACATCCAGGGCGGCGACGCGTCCAACAGCGACCCGAACGCGAGGGTTGTCGTGCTCCGAATCGACCCCGTACCCGGTGCCGGGGTGGTGCACGGGTCAGCGTTCATCGGGGACGACATGGTCTTCAACCCGACGTCACCCGACAGCCTCTTCGACCACGGCGACAACCGGGGCTTCGACCCGAACGCGCGCCCAGACCAAAGTCGTGTCTCGTTCTACGTCGACTACGAGACCGGCGTGGTCGTGGTGCGCCAGAACGCCTCGCACGCCGCGAACGGCCACGCCGAGGTCGGCGACCCCGAGGTGGGCGTCGAGCAGGATTCGGAAGGGCGCGTGCGGTTGCGGATCGACGCGGCCAACCCGCTGGCCCCCGAGGTGGCACAGGACATGAACGTGTCCGTGCGCGGCGACTTGGTGATCGATCCGCACGGCGGTCGTGGACCGGCCGAGGTCAACGGCGACGTCACGCGGTTTCCCTCGTGGGAGGTCTACCAGCGCGATGGCGACGGCTCCAGCACGACGCTGCTGACCCGCCAGGAGGAGTCGCAGCCCGGTGGTACTGGGCCGATGATCGGCCTGCCACAGCCCACGGTGCCGGTCGGCGAGCACCCCGAGCGGCTCGACGACTGGCGCGACCGGCATCACCCCGGCCAAGGGGACGAAGGGATCGTGGAAAAGGTGCTGGAGTTCCCCAGCACCCGTGGCGACGACTTCTATGACTACCCGGTCGGCCATGCGCCCTATCCGGGACTCGGCGGCGACGGGCGGGTGGTGCTGCCGGAGGCGCATCGCGTCGGGTAGTCGCGGTCTAGGCTCGGCACTGGAGGGGTGGACATGAAGATCGTGATTCCAGGGGGAACCGGTCAGGTCGGCGGGGTGCTCCGACGCGCGCTGAGCGCGGCCGGTCATGACGTGGTGATCGTGAGCCGCAGCGCCGGCGTGCGCTGGGACGGCCGCACGCTCGGTCCGTGGGCGGCCGAGGTGGACGGCTGCGACGCGGTGATCAACCTGGCGGGCCGTAGCGTGAGCTGTCGTTACACGCCGGAGAACTTGGACGAGATGATGCGCTCGCGCGTCGACTCGGCGCGGGTTGTCGGTGAGGCGATCGCCGGGTCGGTGAGGCCGCCGCGGGTGTGGCTGCAAATGAGCACCGCCACCATCTACGCGCACCGGTTCGACGCGCCGAACGACGAGACTACCGGCGTCATCGGTGGCGACGAGCCTGGCGTGCCGGACTACTGGGCGTTCAGCGTCGACATCGCGAAGAACTGGGAGGCCGAGCTCTCCGCCGCGGACACACCGCACACGCGCAAGGTGGCGTTGCGCAGCGCCATGGTGATGAGCCCCGACCGCGGCGGCGTGTTCGACGTGCTGTCCTGGCTGGCCAGGCTCGGACTCGGCGGGCCGGTCGCGGGCGGCCGGCAGTACGTGTCGTGGATCCACGACGAGGACTTCGTGCGTGCGATCGAGCTGCTGCTGGACTCCGACCTGGCCGGCCCGGTCAACCTGGCCTCGCCCGACCCGGTGCCGCAACGCGAGTTGATGCGCGTGCTGCGCTCGGCGTGGCGGATGCCGGTCGGGCTGCCCGCGACCAGGTGGATGGCGGAGGTGGGCGCGTTCGCGCTCCGCAGCGACACCGAGCTGCTGCTGAAGAGCCGTCGCGTCGTGCCGGGACGTCTGCTCGACGCCGGGTTCCGGTTCCACCACCCGGACTGGGCCTCGGCGGCGGACGACCTGGTACGACGCCGAAGAGGGAACTGACCCGTGCGGTCGACGCCCGTATTCCCACCGCGTGGTGAACGTCCGGCGGGTCGGTGGTTATCACGCGCCGAGCAGACTGCCTTGTGCTTGCCGGAAATGTCGTCCGTGCAGGTCCGGTGGGTGTTGTAGAAGTGCTCGTACTCGCGCACGGCGTGGAGCAGGTGCTGCTGGTTCCAGAGAGCAGCGTTCGGTCGAGAAGCCACGGGGGACGACGCAGCGCGACGTCGAACGAGGGTTCGCCGCGATCCAGCGCAGGCTGGAAGGCGAAGCGCTGCAGGAGTACGTGCTGCCCTTCGGGGGCGGCTACTACTTCACACCTCCGGACAACGACCTGGCCCGGTCACTTCTGTCCTGAGACCATTCACCACCTGAGCACCGCGTCGACCCCGTGATGACTCCGCGGCAGAGCCGCCACTGGGACCGTCCTCGCCAGGGATCTCGGTGCGGCGGTCGGACGGGAGTTCGCGTCATCGTGGTGTGCAGTCGAGGTCGGCGAACGCCCTGCGTAGCCGGTTGACCACCTGAAGCGCGGAGTGGTCGGGACATACCCGGCGATTGTGCGGTGGCGGTGTGGCGGAGGCCAACCTCGACTGGCCAGGAGTGACGGGCTGAGGCGGACCCGCGCGGTCCTTTCAGGCTGGAGGTTGTTGGTCGAGCAGTCCGACGGGGTCGCTGCTGTAGGCGACCATCCAGCTGGGGTCGATGCGGTACCAGATGTTGTCGTCCCAGAACGGGTCGTTGCTGTCGCCGTCGTAGTGGTTGACGAGGTGGTCGCGGATTGCCGGCCAGGTCGGGTCGCTGCTCGTGCCCTCGGGGTTCAGCGGAACGGCGTGCCCGTGGGTGAAGATGCCGAGTTGCTCGCCGCGCATGTAGGTCGCGCTGATGCCGGGCCGCGCGGCGAGGTGACGGGCCTTGGCGGCTTGGCGGTCGGTGCCGATGACCCAGCGGCCGTGGAGGAAGTGCCCGTCGGCGCCGCTGATGCGTGGCTCACCGCGCCGGGTGACCGTGGCGATGGCCAGGGTGCACATGCCTTGGCAGATCCGGACGACCTGCTCGGCGTCCAAGGTGCTCTCACCTGGTCGGATGATCGATTTGAGGTGGCTGCTGGAGCCGGCCAGAGACGTGTCGAGCAGGACTTGGAGGCGGTGGATCTCGTCGGGAGTTTCGAACATTCGGCTAGTCAATCAGCTCCCACCGACAATGTCGGCTCGGTGCGCGGTCGCCGCCTCCGGTCGATCTTCGACGGCTCGCCGGGTGGCGAGCCGGGCCGCACGGCAACCCGCATCGGGCCCGGACAGGAGTCGCTTGCCAAGGTGCTGCTCGGCGTTTCCGTCGGCAGTCGCCGCAACAGCGGGGAAGCCGGTCACGGCACGGCGAGCGCTTCCGTCGGGGAAAGGCGCGCGGCGCGGATCGCCGGGTACAGGCCCGCGATCGCGCCGATCACCAGCGTCGCGCCGATCCCGCCCGGCATCGCCCACGGCGGCACGACGGTCGGCCACTCCTGCGTGGCCGCGTAGCCGCCGGTGACGACGACGCCGAGCACCGTGCCCCCGAAGCCGCCGATCGCGGACAGGAGCAGGGACTCGGCGAGGAACTGGACCCGGATCTGGCCGCGGGTGGCGCCGAGCGCACGGCGCAACCCGATCTCCGCGCGGCGCTCGAGGACCGAGATGACCATCGTGTTGGCCACCCCGACGCCGCCGACCAGCAGCGCCACCGCCCCGAGCCCGAGCAGCAGGCCGGTGAACGCGCGATCGGTGGCCTTGCGCGCCGCGAGCGCGTCGGACGGGCGGGACACGAGCACCTCGTTCGGCGACCGCGGGTTGGCGGTGCGCGCGAGCACCGCCTGCACCGCCTCCACCGAGGCGTCCTCGGCTCGCGTGTAGACGGTGGTCGGGCTCCCGTCGAAGCCGAGGTCGGTCTGCGCGACCGGCCAGCCGATCAGCGCCGCGGAGTCCAGTTCGGGCGCGAGCGGCACCGGGTCGAGGATGCCGACGACCGTGAACCACCGGCCGCCGAGGTGGACCCGGACGCCGTCGCCCGCCGTGCGGACGCCGAGCAGCTCGGCCGTCGTCGCCCCGAGCACCACCGCCGGGTAGCGGGCGGTCGCCGCGTTGAGCCAGGCGCCGTCGGACACCGTGGCGCCCACGGTGCGCGGGAGGTCGAGGTGCGCGGCCTGCACGGTGAGCCCCCGGCTCTCCGCGGCGGGGATCCGGTCGGTGCGGTAGACCTTCGCGCCCGGCACCTCGCCGAGCGCCGCGACCTCCTGGACCGCGCCGATCCGGGAGATCATCTCGACGGACTCGGGCGGCAGTGCGGCGGAGCCCCCGGACAGCGAGTTGCCCGGCGCCACGGTCAACAGGTTGGTGCCGAGCGCGGCGAGCCGGCGGTTCAGCTCGGCCCGGCTCGACGACGACACCCCCACCACCGCGACCATCGCCGCGATGCCGATCGCGATGCCGAGTGCCGAGAGGAACACCCGCAGCGGCCGGGAGCGCAGCCCGGCGCCACCGACGAGAAGGACGTCCCCGGACCTCAGCCGCGCCGGGGCGAGGGGCTCCGGCGCGCGACTCGGCGGCGCGCTCACGGGACCACCGCCCCGTCCCGCATCGCGACCCGCCGGGGCAGGCCGGCCGCGATGTCCCGGTCGTGGGTGATGACCAGGACCGTCGTGCCCGCCGAGTGCAGCTCCCACAGCAGGTCCATCACCCCGGCCCCCGACGCCGAGTCCAGGTTCCCGGTCGGCTCGTCCGCCAGCAGCAACGCCGGCTCGCCGGCCACCGCCCGCGCGATCGCCACCCGTTGCCGCTCGCCGCCGGACAGCTCGTGGGGCCGGTGGTCCAGCCGGTCCGCCAAGCCGACCCGGACCAGGGCGGCCTCCGCCCGCCGCCGCCGTTCCCGGATCGGCACGCCCGCGTAGAGCAGCCCCTCCGCCACGTTGTCCACCGCGGACTGGCCCGGCGCCAGGTGGAACTGCTGGAAGACGAACCCGATCCGGCTCGCCCGCAACGCCGACAACCGCCGGTCGGACAACGCCGCCACGTCGTGCCCGTCGATCCGGACCACGCCCTCCGACGGCCGGTCCAACGTGCCGATCACGTGCAGCATCGTGGACTTGCCCGAACCGGAAGGGCCGACGATCGCGACCAGCTCCCCGCGTCCGACGCGCAACGTCACGTCCCGCAGCGCCACCACCCCGCCGGGGTAGGTCTTGCCGACCCCGTCCAGTTCGACCACCGGCGTCGTCATGACGGCACCCCCACCGTCGTGCCCTCGGCCAACCCGGTGCCGGAGACCTCCACCCGACCGGCGGCGAACAGCCCGGTCTCCACCGCGACGATCGTGGACTCACGGCCGGTCACCACCTCGACGCCGTACCCGCCCTCCGCGAGCGCGAGCAGCGCGTTCACCGGCACGGTCAGCACGTCCTCCCGCTTGGACGCGGTGAAACCGACCCGCACCGATGCCTGGTCGAGCCCGGCCAGCGCCTCCTGGTCGGCGACCGTGACCTCGACCTCGATCTTCGTCCTCGGCTCGCCCTTGCCGCCTTCGCCGCCGTCGCCCTCGGCCACGACGGTCTCGGCGGTGGCGATCGTCCCGGCGACCTCCCGGCCGTCCGGCAGGCCGGCGGTCACCGCCGCGCCCCTGACCGCCGGCCGCCGGTCGGCGACGTCGAGCTCGACGGTGATGATCCGCGACGTGCCGGTGTGGTCGAGCACGGACGTGCCCGGCCCGACGGCGTCGCCGACCGCGGCCCGGTGCGAGTCCACCCGCACCGGCCCGGCCGCGTACAGCACGCGGCCCGGCTCGACGCTCCCGGTCCTCGGCACACCGATGTCCCGCTGCCAGTCCTCGACCGCGGCGGCGGTCGACGCGGTGTACCTCTTGTCGACCGTGAACCCGGGGTAGCCGAGCGCGGCCAGGTTCGCCTCCAGCTGCTCGACGTCGGCGCCCTCGGCGTTCGGCGCGAGCGTGCGGTAGGCGGGCAGGGCGCCGTACAGCAGCACGACCGGCGTGTCGTCGACGCGATGGATCGCCTGCCCGCGCTCGACCACCGTGCCCACCGCCGGCAAGGCGGTCACCGTCCCGCCGAGCCGGGCGGGCACCGTCGTCGGGTCCCCGTAGCCGAGTTCGCCGAACTCGGTCTGCGTGTCGATCAGCGTCTGCCTGGTCACCTCCGCGGTCGCCGGGGGCGGATCGGCGGCGGTGTCGTGGTCGCGGTCACCGCCCCACAGACCGGCGTCGAACCCGGTCCCGGCGGCCACCGCGGCCCCGGCCGCGAGCACCGCGGACACCCCGATCACCACCTGCGGGCCCCGCCGCCGACGCCCGCGGCGCTCCCGACGGCTCACCTGCCCTCGCCATCGCTGAGGCCGGGCTCGTCACCCCTGCCCGACGGCCTCAGGCTCGCGCACTTCCGCTCCGCCTCCTTGAAGGCGGGGCTGTTCGGGTCGATCCCCAGCTCGTCGTTCTCGACCTGCAGGCCCGCGTCGGTCGGGTCCGGGAACCTCGGCACGCCGTTCTCCCGCATGCACCGCGAGTACTCCCGCAGCTTCGCGACCACCTGCGGGTCCGCCTTGCCCGGCTCACCCCCGTTCGGCAGGTACTGCTTGCACTCCCGCTGCGCCGCGTCGACCGCCTGCGGGTCGACCCCCTCGGGCAGGTCCAGCGACATGCCGCCGTCCTTGCCGATCTCCGGGTCCGGGAACTCCGGCACGCCGTTGTCCCGCATGCACTGCGAGTACCGCAGTCCCTGCGCGCGCTCGCCGTCGGCGTTCGGGGCGGCGCTCGACGTGGTGCTGCCGCCACCGCCGGCCGTGGCCACCTCCCCACCCCCGTCCGCCGTGCCGCAGCCCGCGACGGCGAGCACCAGCAGCAGGCCGGTCGCCAGTCCCGTCCTGATCCGCATCGTCGTCCTCCTCCGCTCCGGCCGGCCGGTCGCCGGCCACCGGGCGAAGTAGAGCCGGGGCGGCGTCACCCCGGCGTCTCCGCGAACGTTGACGCCGAGGTGACGTCACCACGGGTCACCATGGAGGGATGCGGATCCTGGTGGTCGAGGACGAGCCCCTGCTCGCGGGCGCGGTGGCGGAGGGCCTGCGCGACGACGCACGCGGTGGACGTGGTGCACGACGGCGGTGCCGCGCTGGAGCGGCTGGACGTGCACGACTACGACGTGGTCGTGCTCGACCGGGATCTGCCGGTCGTGCACGGTGACGACGTGTGCCGGACGATCACCGCGCGCGGCGCGACGACCAGGGTGCTGATGCTGACCGCCGCGGCGACGGTCGACGACCGGGTCGCGGGCCTCGCCGTCGGCGCGGACGACTACCTGCCGAAGCCCTTCGCGTTCGTCGAGCTGGCCGCGCGGGTCACGGCGCTGTGCCGGCGGTCCCGCCCGGCCGCGCCGCCGGTGCTCACGCGGGCCGGCATCCGGCTCGACCCGCACCGCCGCGAGGTGTTCCGGGACGGCCGCTACGTTCCGCTGTCCCGCAAGGAGTTCGCGGTCCTGGCCGAACTGCTGCGCGCCGACGGCGCCGCCGTGTCCGCGGAGCAGTTGCTGGAGAAGGCGTGGGACGAGCACGCGGACCCCTTCACCCACACCGTGCGGATGACGATCCTCAAACTGCGACGCAAGCTCGGCGAACCACCGGTCGTGCTGACCGAACCGGGAGTGGGGTACCGGATCCCGTGAGGCGGCTGACGGTCCGCGCCCGGCTGACACTGGTCTACGGCGGGCTGTTCCTCCTCGCCGGGATCACGCTGCTCGGCGTGACCTACGCGCTCGTCTCCCGGCAGGCGCCCGGCGCCGGCCCGGCCACCACGACCGCGGTGGACGGTCCGCCGCTGAAGCCGGCCGGGGAGGGGCCGTCCCTCAACCAGGTGGTCGAGGAGACCCGGCAGGACACACTCGCCGCGCTGCTCACCCAGGGCGGGATCGCGCTCGTCGCGGTCGCCGCCGCGGCGACCACGCTCGGCTGGTTCGTCGCCGGGCGGCTGCTGCGGCCGCTGGACCGGGTGACCGAGACCGCGCGGCGGATCGCCGACGCCCCGGCCGCCGACCGCAGCCTGCACGAGCGCATCGCGCTGACCGGCCCGCCCGACGAGATCAAGCGGCTGGCCGACACGTTCGACCTGATGCCGGCCCGCCTCGACCACTCGCTGGACGGCCAGCGCCGGTTCGTCGCGAACGCGTCGCACGAACTGCGCACCCCGCTCACCCTCAACCGGACGCTGATCGAGGTCGCGATCGCGCGCCGCGGGGCCGGGGCCGACGTGCGCCGGCTCGGCGAGACGCTGCTGGAGGTCAACGCCCGCCACGAACGGCTGATCGAAGGACTGCCGGTCCTCGCCAACTCCGACCGCGAGCCCGGCGAGTTGTCCTATGTGGACCTGGCGGACATCGTGGCGCACGTCGTGGCGCAGCAGCAGGGGGCGGTCGACGTCCACGCCGAGCCGGGCGAGGCGCCGACCTCCGGGAACCCGGTGCTCCTGGAGCGGCTCGTGCAGAACCTCGTCGAGAACGGCGTGCGGCACAACGTCACCGAGGGCGGCTGGGTGCGCGTCACGAGCACCACCCGAGCGGACGGCTCGGTGGAGCTCGTGGTCGCCAACACCGGGCCGGCCGTGCCCCGCTACGAGATCCCCGGCCTGTTCGCACCGTTCCGCCGGCCGGCCACGAACCGGCTCACCGGCGCCGGCCTCGGGCTCTCGATCGTGCGCGCGGTGGCCCGCGCCCACGGTGGCGAGGTCCACGCCGAGCCGCGCGAAGGCGGCGGCCTCGTGGTCACGGTCACCCTGCCCGGAGCACCCGCACCACCGGTCGCCGTGGCCGAAGCCGCCGACAGGCCGACATCGACGCGGAGCAGGGACTACTGGCGGTTCAGGCCCGGCCTTCGCTGATCAGGCGGTATGGCTCGGGCGCCGCGGCCGGGATGATGGGCGTGCGGGATGCGCCGATCACCTCGGGGAGTGACAGCCCATGGGGCCCGAGGTCGACTGTCGCATCGCGGGCACGGCCGGAGTCGCGGCGGAGTATCGGTGGATGATTCCGTGGGGGATGCGTTGAGAATATCCTCGGATGAGCTGAAGTCCTACCTGAAAAGGCGCTACCCTGATCGCTGGAGAGAGGTCTCGGAGGAGGAACTGTCCGAACTGTCGCAGGAGTTGTCGGAAGTCGGCTACACGTCGATCGCCATGCTGGACGACGCGCTGCGGGGGACCGATCCGTACCTGCTCGATCATGAAGATTCCCTGCCCTACGCACACCGGGGCTACTTCACGGCCACAGGCGCGGTTCGGCAATCACTGGCCCTGGTCGATGAAGAGTACCGGGAATTCAAATATCCTGATGACGACTCCGATGAGTCGCCGATCGTGGGTTAGGGGACCGGGAGAAGCGGTGTGCTCGCCGGGGAGGGTCGTCGACTGACCGGCGGGTTGGGCCCGCTGTGGGTTCGATCATCGGCAAGGCCGGGGGAACGGCTGCTAACCTCACTGCTAGCACGTGCAAGTCGTGGGGAGAGGTGGACGTGAGGGCCGGGGCGGGCAAGCGGGTGACGGCGGCGGACGTCGCGCGGTCCTTGGGGCTTTCCCGGGCCACGGTCGGTTTCGTGCTCAACGGGACGGCCGGGCAGAGGATCTCGGAGGCGACCAGGGACCGGGTGCTGGCGGAGGCCGCACGCCTGGGGTACCGCCCGCACACGGCCGCCCAGGCGCTCCGCCGCGGCAGCAGCAGGCTGGTCCTGCTGATCATCCCGGACTGGCCGGTGGACTTCAGCGTCGGCAAGTGCGTCGAGGAAGCCTCGCACACGCTGGAAGAGGCCGGGTACTCGCTCGTCACCCAGACGCACCACCCCGTGGGAACGGCCCGCCCGCTCTGGGAACTCCTCGACCCCGAGGTGGTGGTGGGTTTCGCGCCGTTCACCCCGGACGAGGTGGCGGCGATGCGGGGCTGTGGCATCACGAAGATCATCCCGGGGGCGGGGCCGAGTCCTTCGACGCCCGATCCCCTCGGCCTCGACGACGGCCCGCGCCTGCAGGTCGAGCACCTGCACGCGCGCGGCCACCGGCGCCTCGGCTTCGCCGCGACGACCGACGCGCGCGTGTCCGGCCTGGTCGAGTCCCGGCTGCGGGCGGCCCGGGAAGCCGCCGCGTCCCTGGGGTCGGCCCCGCCGGTCGTCCGACCGGTCGACGGCGCTCCGGACGCGGCCGCGCGGGCGGTCCGGGACTGGCTCCACGCGAAGGTGACGGGTGTCGTCGCGTACAACGACGACAGCGCCGCAAGGGTGATCGGCGCCGCCCTTCGCGGGGGCCACGACGTGCCCGCCGACCTCGCCGTCATCGGGCACGACGACAGCCCGTACACCGCGTTGTTCGTCCCCTCCATCTCCAGCATCCGGATCGACTACGCGGGGCTCGGGCGGCACCTGGCCGCGCTGGCGCTCCAGGCCGCCACCGGCCGCCCGCTGCCCGACGGCGGTGTCGACGCCGCGACCGCGGTGGTCGCCCGGGAGTCCACGGGGTCCTGACGGATCAGGCGTCCGTCACCCGCGGGCTTCCCGGTCCGGGCCGCGGTGGCACGCCCCGACGGGGTTCGGGGCGAGCCCGGCGTCTTACCGGGGTCGGCCGGCAGCGGCCGGAGGTCGGTGCGGGGAGGCGCTGATCGGGGCCGAGCCGGTCCGCGGGCCACCCGCCGCGTCGGCCGGGAGCCGGTCCCGGCGGTCGCGCAGGCCGTCCGGGCGAGGGCGTCTCGACGCGCTGCCGGCAGGGCTTGCTCCACAGACGTCGGGTCGGGCACGGCGGTCGACCTCCGCAGGTGGTTGGAACGTTTCAAGCTCGAGTGCTTGCACGTGCTAGCCGGACGAGATTAGCATCACCGCTCACCGTCCCGCTAGCACGTGCTAACAGCCTGGACCTCGCCTTTCGGACAACGGAGTCTGCTCATGACCGACAGCCAAGCGTCCGCCCTCCCGCCGCCTCCCGCAACCACGTCGGCCCAGCTCCCGTCGCCGGACACGGGGCTGCCGGAGGTCTCCGCCCGCTACATCTGGTTGATGGTGCTCGCCCAGTTCGGCGTCTTCATCGCGTTCATCACCCCGCTGGCGATCTCGTTGTCGGTCCGGCTCGCGCAGCTCGCGCCGGGGCACGAGGAGTACCTCGGCTACATCACCGGCGCCGGCGCCGCGACGGTCGTCGTCACCGGCCCGCTGCTGGGGGTGCTCAGCGACCGCACCCGCAGCCGGCTGGGTCGCCGCCGGCCGTTCATGGTCGTCGGCACGCTGGTCGGGATCGTGTCGCTGGTCGTGATGGCGACCGCCCCGAGCGTCCTCGTGCTCGGGCTCGGCTGGGTCCTCGCCCAGCTGGGCTGGGGCCAGGCCCTCGGCGCGCTGACCAACTCGCAGGCCGACCGCCTGCCGGAGTCCCAGCGCGGCAAGGTCGCCGGCCTGGTGGGGTTCGGCACCCTCGTCGCACCGGCCGTCGGCGTCACGCTCGCCGGCGGCTTCGTGGGTGACCCGCTCCTGCTCTTCCTGGTGCCCGGCGCGATCGGCGCCGTGCTGGTGGCGCTGTTCGTCGCCCTGGTGCCCGAGCCGGACAGCCGCGGCTCGTCCTTCGGCGCCCCGCTGACGATCGGCGCCCTGGCCCGCAAGTACGTGTTCGACCCTCGCCGGTACCCGGACTACTCCTGGGCGTGGCTCAGCCGCTTCCTGTTCTACTTCGGGCTGACGCTCAACACGACGTTCGTCGCGTTCTTCCTCGCCTCCCGCCTGGGTGTCGGCGTGCAGGAGGTGGCGGGCACCGTCGCCGCCCTGTCCGGGCTCGGCGTGCTGGCCACCTCCGCCGGGGCGATCGGCGGCGGGTTCCTCTCCGACCGGCTGCGCAGGCGGCGCGCGTTCGTGCTCGCCGCGGGAGCCGTCTTCGCGCTCGGCGCGGCCGTGATGGCGCTCGCCGGGAACCTGCCCCTGCTGTTCGCCGGGTCGCTGACCACGTCGATCGCGCTGGGCATGTTCTCGGCCGTCGACCAGGCGCTGGTGCTCGACGTCCTGCCGGAGCGGGAGAGCGAGGCCGGCCGGTTCATGGGCATCATCGGTTTCGCGACCAGCGTGCCGCAATCCGCGGCCCCCCTCGTCGCACCGGTGGTCCTGGCGGTCGGTGCGACCGCCACCGGCAAGAACTACACCCTGCTGTTCTTCGTCGCCGCCGCCTGCACCGTCCTGAGTGGACTCGCGGTGCTGCGCGTCAAGTCCGTTCGCTGAGGAGTCGATCATGTCATCCACCTGGCAGGCCAGGTTCATCACACCCGCGGCCACGTCCTGGGCGCGGCCCGGCGAGCCCGCGGCCTACTTCCGCCGCGAGTTCACCGTCGAGGGGGCGCCCCGCCGCGCGACGTTGCACGTCACCGCGATCGGGGTGGTCGAGGCCCACGTCAACGGCGCCCGCGTGGGCGAGGACGTGCTGACGCCCGGCTGGACGTCCTACCGCCACCGGCTGGCGGTGAGCAGCCACGACGTCACCGACCGGATCGTGCCCGGGGCCAACGCGCTGGGCGCGGTCGTCGGCGAGGGGTGGGCGATCGGCCGGCTCGGGTACGAGGGCAAGCGCAACCACTACGCCGACCGGCCGGGGCTGTTCCTGCAGCTCGACCTGGAGTACGACGACCGGGTCGAGACCGTCGGCACGGACGAGTCGTTCACCGCCGGGACCGGAGCCGTGCTCGCCAACAGCCTGTACGACGGGGAAGAGCACGACGCGCGCCTCGAACCCGTCGGCTGGGACCTCCCCGGCTTCGACGACACCACGTGGACGCCGGTGGAACCCTTCGACTGGGACCTCGCCACCCTGGTCACCACCGGCGCGCCGCCGATCCGCAGGACCCAGGAGCTCGCCCCGACCGCGATCCACCGCAACCGCGACGGCAACCCGATCGTCGACTTCGGGCAGAACATCTCGGGCCGGGTCAGGCTGACCGTGCGCGGGCGGGCCGGGCAGACGGTGACGCTGCGCCACGCCGAGGTCCTGGTCGACGGCGAGCTGAACACCGAGACCCTGCGCACGGCCGCGGCGACCGACCGGTACACCTCGCGGGGTGACGACGTGGAGACGTGGGAACCGAGGTTCACCTTCCACGGCTTCCGCTTCGTCGAGGTGGACGGCTATCCCGGCACGCTGACCGCCGACGACATCACCGCGGTCGTCGTCCACAGCGACATGCCCCGCACCGGCTGGTTCGAGTGCTCCGACGAACGGCTCAACCGGCTGCACGCCAACGTCGTGTGGTCCATGCGGGACAACTTCGTCGGCGTCCCCACCGACTGCCCGCAGCGCGACGAACGCCTGGGTTGGACCGGGGACATCAACGCCTTCGGCCCGACCGCGGCCTTCCTCTACGACGTGCGCGGGGTGCTCGGGTCGTGGCTCGCCGACCTCGCCGCCGAGCACCGTGCGAAGGGCTACGTCCCCTGGGTGGTCCCCGACGTGCTGTCGACGCCGTGCACGCCGACCGCGCTGTGGAGCGACGTGGCGGTCAGCCTGCCGTGGACCCTGTACACCGAATACGGCGACGTCGGGATCCTGCGGCGCAGCTACGGGTCCATGTCCGCGTTCATCCGGGACGTCGAGACCCGGCTGAACGGGAACGGCTTGTGGGACCGGGGGTTCCAGTTCGGCGACTGGCTCGACCCCGACGCGCCGATCGACAACCCCGCCGGGGGGAAGACCGACCGCCACCTCGTGGCCTCGGCCTTCCTGTGCCGCACCACCGCCGAGATCACGAAGGCCGCGCGCCTGCTGGGCGAGACCGACGACGCCGAGCACTTCGCGGCCCTCGCCGCGCGCGTGCGGACCGCCTTCCGCCACGAGTACGTCACCGCGTCCGGCCGCCTCGCCGACGAGTCCGCCACCGCACTGGCGCTCTCGATCTGCTTCGACATCCTGGACGAGGAGCAGGAGGTCAGGGCGGGCGAGCGGTTGGCCGCGCTGGTCGCCAAGGCCGGCTACCGGATCTCCACCGGCTTCGCCGGGACCCCGTTCGTCACGGAGGCGCTCAGCCGGACCGGTCACCTGGACGTGGCCTACCTCCTGCTGCTGGAGACCGGGTGCCCGTCGTTCCTCTACCCGGTGACGATGGGAGCGACGACGATCTGGGAACGGTGGGACTCGATCCGGCCGGACGGCTCGGTCAACCCGTCGGGGATGACGTCGCTGAACCACTACGCGCTCGGCGCGGTCGCCGACTGGCTGCACAAGGTCGTCGGCGGCCTGACCCCCGCCGAACCCGGCTACCTCAGGATGCGCATCGCACCACGCCCGGGTGGCGATCTCACCCACGCGACCGTCACCCACGACACGGTGCACGGGCCGGCCTCCGTCGCGTGGCGCATCAGCGAGAACCGGATGCGACTCGACGTGCGGATCCCGGAGGGCACCAGCGCGACCGTCGTGCTGCCGCTGCACCCCGACGACCTCGTCGTCGAGGTCGAGGCCGGCGAGCACGGTTGGCAGTACGACATCGCGGGCACGGCCCCGGTCCGGTACACGATGGACACACCGCTGCGGGTCCTCGCCCAGGACGCCACGGTGTGGCGTGCCGTCACCGAGGCGTTCGGCAAGCACTTCCCCGGCATCCCCCTCGACGCCTCCGCCCCGGAAGCGGCGAGCTTCTCGCTCAACACCGTCCTCCACCACGTGCCCGGCGCCTCGCGGGAACTCCAGGACGATCTCACGGCCGCCGTCGTCGGCCGGGAAGGACACCGCTGATGCCACAGCACACCACCGCCGACCTCACGCTGGAGCAGAAGGCGTCGCTGCTGTCCGGGCACGACTTCTGGACCACCAAGGCGATCGACGCCGCGGGCGTGCCGTCCCTGCTCCTGGTCGACGGACCGCACGGACTCCGCGCCCAGGACGCCGAAGTCGACCACCTGGGCGTGCACGCCGGCCGACCCGCCACCTGCTTCCCCACCGCGGCCGCCGTCGGCAGCAGCTGGGACCCCGAGGTGGCCGCGGAGATCGGCGCCGCCCTCGGCCGCGAGGCGCGTGCCGCCGGCGTCACCGTCAACCTCGGCCCCGGCGTGAACATCAAGCGGTCACCGTTGTGCGGCCGCAACTTCGAGTACTACTCCGAAGACCCGCTGCTGAGCGGCGTGCTGGGGGCCGCGCACGTGCGCGCTCTCCAGGAGCAGGGCGTGGGCGCCTCCGTCAAGCACTTCGCGGCCAACAATCAGGAGACCGACCGGATGCGGATCAGCGCGGACGTGGACGAGCGCACGCTGCGCGAGATCTACCTCCCGGCGTTCGAGAAGGTCGTCACCGAAGCGCACCCGGCCACGGTCATGTGCTCGTACAACCGCGTCAACGGCGTCCTCGCGTCGCAGAACCGCCGGCTGCTCACCGACGTCCTGCGCGACGAGTGGGGGTTCGAAGGCGTCGTCGTCTCCGACTGGGGCGCCGTGGCCGACCGCGTCGCGGCGCTCGTCGCCGGCCTGGACCTGGAGATGCCGGGGACCGGCGGCGTCACCGATGCCGAGATCGTGGCCGCGGTGCGCAGCGGCGAGCTGGACGAGGCGGTGGTCGACCGGAGCGTGCGCCGCGTGGTCGAACTCTCCCGGAGGGCCGCGCCCGCGACCGGCACGTTCGACGCCGCCGCCCACCACTCGCTGGCGAAGCGACTCGCCACCGAGTGCGCCGTGCTGGTGAAGAACGACCGGGGGACCCTGCCGAGGGGGGCCCGCCCCGCCCCCCCCCCCCGCGGGGGGGGGGCCCCCCCCGGGCGCGGGCCCGGGGGGGGGGGGGGGGGGGTTTTAAAAAAAAAGAGAGCCCCAC